>NZ_QUOT01000002.1 GCF_003390375.1 Thalassotalea euphylliae
ACTATGATAAAACCTATTTTATGAATCAAGAAAACGTCTAGGGTAGTCTGGTCGATTCATAATGCCTAATAAATTGTTAATGAAGTCATGAAAATTAGCCTACTTTAATAACCTTATCAACCAATTGTAACTGTGTATTCAAAATGAATTACAAACTATTAAGGGTCGAAATCGACCATTTGAAATTAAGCAGACAGCCACTTTTGGATAGTAGAGTTTTTGAAAATCTTGTTTTCCTATATGATTCGGACTTTAGAAAGGTGATAAGGTTTTATTGAATCAGCTACACAAAATATTAGTCGTTGGCAAATATGAGACTTTCTGGAAAGTTAAAACGTAAAGAAAATAAGTTTCGTGTCTATCACGGAAAGATCCAATAGCGATCCAGTGGTTTTAAAAATGTCTAAATTTTCTTTAAACATAGTTAGATAGATGGCGGTGACGGAGAGATTCGAACTCTCGATACGTTGCCGTATACACACTTTCCAGGCGTGCTCCTTCAGCCACTCGGACACGTCACCTTATTTTGAATGGTTTGTCTTAGGTGAGAAGTTCACCAATAGACGGCGCTTTAAAAAAGCTGCGCTATGGTAGAAAAAAAGCCTTGTTTTAGCAAGGCTTTCTTTATGATTTGCAGGTAACTGCTCAGTCGTTAATCAGTTAGCCTGATTTCAGCAACAAATGCTGCTGATTTGCTTACAGTTTAGCGCTTTAACGAGGCAGAAAATTCCAACATACGATTGGTTGAACGCAATGCACCTTCGCGTAGTTCCATGTCGACGAAAATTTCTTTACCAGACGGGTCGATAAGCGCTTCCTCAATCGCTTTTAGGCCATTCATTGCCATCCACGGACAATGTGCACAGCTGCGACATGCAGCGCCTTGACCTGCTGTTGGTGCTTCGAAGAATTCTTTTTCTGGGCATAACTGCTGCATTTTGTAGAAAATGCCACGGTCCGTCGCGACAATAAACTTCTTGTTCGGTAATTCTTGTGCCGCTTTTATAAGTTGGCTAGTTGAACCCACCGCATCCGCTAATTCGACAATTTCCGCTGGCGATTCAGGGTGTACTAAAACGGCTGCATCAGGATGCAGACCTTTCATGTCCTTTAACGCTTTGGTTTTGAACTCGTCGTGAACGATACAAGCACCCTGCCACATCAGCATGTCGGCACCTGTTTGCTTTTCGATATAGTTACCTAAGTGGCGGTCTGGGCCCCAAAGGATTTTTTCACCTTGTTCGTCTAAATGCTCAACGATTTCTAGTGCACAAGAAGAAGTAACAATCCAGTCTGCACGTGCTTTTACCGCGGTAGAAGTATTAGCGTAAACCACAACCGTACGATCTGGGTGCTCGTTACAGAAAGCATCGAACTTGTCGATTGGGCAGCCTAAGTCTAGTGAACAAGTGGCTTCAAGTGTAGGCATAACCACTGTTTTTTCTGGCGTTAGTACTTTGGCGGTTTCCCCCATAAAACGTACACCAGCAACAATTAAGGTGTCAGCTTCGTGCTGGTTACCAAAACGAGCCATTTCTAACGAGTCAGCAACACAGCCGCCGGTTTCTTCGGCTAGTGCTTGGATTTCTGGATCTGTGTAGTAATGCGCGATAAGTACTGCATTTTTTTCTTTTAACAGCTTTTTGATACTTTCTTTGTACTGCGCTTTTTGCTCAGCAGTAAGAGGCTGAGGTTTGGCAGGAAATTGAAAATCAATATCAACTGCTAAGTTCGATTGTGACATTACCTTTCTCTAAACTAATTTTTTGACGGGAACAAAATCGGGTGACGATTATACGCCAAAGCCATTAGAAAGTGTACCTAAGGTCATGGCGTTGTCATATATCCTAGTTAAAATCCGAATAACGGTGACTGCTTTCTTAAAACGCTATAAACAGGCCAATGCTCGCTTGGGCTTATTTGATTGTTAAATGGCAGAAATAGCGAGTTTAACTTTAAAGGTTTAAGAATAAAGAGTTGGTCTTAAAAGGATTTGAATTTTGATTGAGGTAAAACAGTTAAAAGCCTTGGCTTTAATATCTATTTTATTTGAGATTTGAGAGTAAAGTGCTCGGTAGTGAAGGATTTGAACCTTCGACACTTAATTTAGGTAAAAACGTTAAACGCCTTGGCTTTGGGTATCACTGTAAACTTTAGACTTGAAGTAAAGCTGGTCGGTCGTGAAGGTTTTGAACCTTCGACACGTAGTTTGGGTAAGAACGTTAAAAGCCTTGGCTTTGATTTTTACGGTAAATTAGGATTCGTAAGTAAGGTGGACGCTCGTAAAAGATTTGAGTCTTCGACACTTAATTTAGGTAAAAACGTTAAAAGCCTTGGCTTTGGGATTCGCTGTTAGTAATGGGTATAAGTGTAAGGTGGTCGGTCGTGAAGGATTTGAACCTTCGACAAATTGGTTAAAAGCCAACTGCTCTACCAACTGAGCTAACGACCGATATAGATTTGATTTTTGTCACCACTCTAACAAGGTTAGAAAGGTTGTAGGCCGTGAAGGATTTGAACCTTGGACCATTCTTTGGGTTTAAGTGTTAAAAGCCTTGGCTTTTCTCTCTACTTAAACTCATTCACCTGAAAAAGGTGCTAGGTCGTGAAGTAATTAAACCTTCGACCTTTCTTTGGGTTTAAGTGTTAAAAGCCTCGGCTTTTCACTCTACTTAAACTCATTCACCTGAAAAAGGTGGTCGGTCGTGAAGGATTTGAACCTTCGACAAATTGGTTAAAAGCCAACTGCTCTACCAACTGAGCTAACGACCGATATAGATTTGATATTTTGTCACCGCTCTAACTAGGTTAGAAAGGTGGTCGGTCGTGAAGGATTTGAACCTTCGACAAATTGGTTAAAAGCCAACTGCTCTACCAACTGAGCTAACGACCGATATCAGATTTTAATTTCTGTTACTTACTTAACTGTCAATTACTTAACTCTCAGTTATTTAACTGTCAATTACTTAACAAGGTTAAGAAAGTGGTCGGTCGTGAAGGATTTGAACCTTCGACAAATTGGTTAAAAGCCAACTGCTCTACCAACTGAGCTAACGACCGATATCAGAATTTTTACGACAATTTACATCACTACTTATTTGGTATTCGCACTGCTGCGAAAAGAGTGGTCGGTCGTGAAGGATTTGAACCTTCGACAAATTGGTTAAAAGCCAACTGCTCTACCAACTGAGCTAACGACCGATATAAATTGTTGTCACAAATGAGTTGTCTCACACTTCTCCTTGGTAAGAAAAGTGGTCGGTCGTGAAGGATTTGAACCTTCGACAAATTGGTTAAAAGCCAACTGCTCTACCAACTGAGCTAACGACCGACATTTGTTGTTGCGTTGCCCTCTCGTTCAACGCGCCGCATATGATACTTATAATTTTTGTCAGTGCAACAACATTTTTGATGTTTTTTAGTAATTCAGGTTTGTTTGCCCAAATAGCAAACAAATAGAATAAGTTACCGACAAATTTACTGTAAACTTTGCAATCTAGGCTGGGCTAATTGTGCTGCAGTCGAGTCTGGGTACTGCGCAATCAATTGCTGATACATAGCAACCGCTTTAGCGTTTTGACCTTGCTTTTGTGCGACCATGCCTAGTTTTAGCATAGCATCAGGGCGTTTATTTGAAGTGGTGTGACGCTGAACGACAATATCGAACTCAGCGGCAGCTTGCGCCAACTCACCTTTGTTGAATAACAACTGACCTAGCCAATAATGAGCATTAGGTGCGTAGGAAGAATTAGGAAAATTTTTATTGAACGCTTGAAACTCTGGAATGGCTTTATCGTACTGCTTTTCTTTAAGCACCATATTAACTGCACGATCATACGCTTGATTTTCAGTTAAATTGCTACTGTAGTTAGTTGCGGGAGCTGAACCTTGCGGTGCTGCGAGTGCAGCAGGCACTTGGGCAGGCGTTTTAAGCGCTTCAGAAACACGGCGTTCAATTTCTTGATACAGCTCGCGTTGACGTTCAAGCACTTGCGTGAGTTGGTGGCTATGCAACTCAGTTACACCGCGCAATTCACTCATTTCCGTTTGTAATTCATCAAGCTGACGTTGAATATTTACTTGTGCTCGATTACGTGCGCTTAATTGACGCTCTAAATTCGCGATACGATCTGACAACGAACCAGAGCCAGCATTTACTTCTAACACCGGTGCCGGTTGCTGAGCTAACACTACAGGAGTGCTAGCTGCAACAAAAAGCCCGAATAAAACTTTATTGAGTTTCATTACCGTCCTATTTACCTAGTTACTTGTAATTAGTTACGAATTAGTAAACTAATACAGCACGACGGTTTTTAGCAAAAGCCGCTTCAGTGCGATCTTTTACCATTGGCTTTTCTTCACCGTAGCTTACAACGCTAAGTTGTGACGGAGAAACGCCCATGTTTTCTAAGTAAGTAACAACCGCTTTTGCACGACGCTCGCCAAGTGCAATGTTGTATTCTGGTGTACCGCGCTCATCTGCGTGGCCTTCAATTAGTACTTTAACACCTGAGTTGTTGTTCAAGTATTTAGCATGCGCATCAAGCATTGCTGAGTATGAACCTGATAATGACGAAGTATCGAAATCGAAGTAGACAATGTGCTCAGAGCGAAGCTGCTCTAATTCACGACGCTTTTGCTCTTCAATTTCAGCTGCGCGTTGTGCCGCAGTTACTTGTACGTTGTCTGACGTTTGAGTTTGTGAAGCTGTTTGACTTGCGTTGGTGTCAACTTGGCTTTGACCGTCAGTGTCTGAGCTTGAGCTACAAGCTCCTAATGCAAGCATAGGTAATGCAATTGCTACACTCTTCATTACTTTATTCAAGCGCATTTTATTTTCCTTATTCATGTAAATAGAATTAACTAATAATTATTATAAAAATGGTGACCAAGCTGGCGATTTTACTTGTCCATTCAATGCCGGTAAGCGAGCTTTGAAGCGGCCATCAACAGACACTAAACTCAACACTTGGCGACTTCTGTGCATAGTGCTATAGATTATCATGCCACCATTTGGTGATACACTCGGCGACTCATCTAAGCGAGTTTTTGTTAATACTTGGAATACACCAGTATCTAACTCTTGTTTCGCTAAATGGTACTGACCGCGCGTTCGGTTAACCATAATTAATTGACGACCATCAGGGGTTAAACTACCGCCTAAGTTCATTTCGCCGTCAAATGTTAAGCGTCTTACTTTACCATCGACTAAATTTACGCGATAAAGCTGTGGTTTTCCACCCCGTTCTGAACTAAAAATCAATGAATTACCGTCAGGACTCCAACTTGGTTCCGTGTCGATCGCACGATGGCGAGTCACTCGACGTAACTTATTAGAAGCGATGTCTAACGTATAAATTTCAGGGTTACCATCTTTTGACAGCACTAATGCCAGTTTTTTGCCATCTGGTGAGAAACGCGGTGCGCCATTGATACCAGAGAATGAACTGATTAAACGGCGCTTACCTGTATAGATATCAATAATATGAACTTGCGCTTGGCGGTTTTCAAACGTTACATATGCTAACTGCTCAGCACTTGGGTGCCACGCTGGTGACATTAAAGGTTCTTTTGACTTTAATAGCACTTGCTCGTTGTGACCGTCGTAATCAGCAAAAACCAATTGGTAAGGGAAATCGCCATTGTCACGCACTATGACGTAAGCAATTTTCGTTAAGAATGCACCGCGCTCACCGGTCAGTTTTTCATAAACAGCATTACTAATTTGGTGAGCAAAGCGACGAAATTGACTCGCACCAATTTGTGCGCCGCTGTCTAACATTAAGTGTGCTGAGTCTGCAACTAAACGACCGCCACTTAACATTTGAGATTTACCGCCTGTGATTTGGCCGCGAATTACGTCAATTAACTGGTAGTTTACTTGATAGCGCCCAATACCCGCTTCACTTACGCTACCCACTACGATTGCTTCAACGCCTTCCGCTGCCCACGCTGCGTAGTCTACATCTTTATCTGTATATACTTGCTGTGGATAGCGACTCGCCGCAATTGGGCTAAACTTGCCACTTCGCAATAAGTCATCACTTACGACTTTGCTGATATTTTCAGGCATAGGGCCTGCGCCTTGCCATTGAAATGGCAGAACAGCGATTGGGCGTGCGCTGTCAACACCTTCTGTGATGACAATTTCTAACGTTGCCGAGGCATGGCTCGACATCATTAATAGTGCAAATGACAATACCAGCTTTAGCGACTGGCGCATGGCGTTAAATTGTTGAAACATATATTTTTGCTTTACTCGTTGTGGCTCTGTTAATAATTTTTATCTTGCATAGTGACCAATTTAGAACTCTGGTACTACGGTTAAGCTAATTCTTCGCATTTGCGCAAACACTTCTGGATCTTTTGATACCGGTAAAGTTGCCGCTTTATAAACCGCATTTTTAGCTGCGTTACAAACAACCGCACTGCCCTGGCCAGTTTGCACATTAGTCACAAATCCAGATGGTGCTAGAGTTATGGTCAATTTACAAGACTTTCCTTCCATCGTAGAGCGGTCGGTGATCAAGTGTCGCTTTATCGTTTGGGTAATAAGCGCTGTGTAGCGGCTGATTTCTGACTGCATTTGCTGACCACGCGCACGTTGTCTTGCCGCCATTTCTTGCGCCATTTGCTCAGCTAGCAATTGTTCCTGCCTTGCTCGCTCTTTCGCTTCTTGTGCTTTACGTTTGCGCTCTGCTTCAGCTTTGCGCTTGCGTTCTTGCTCTTTCTTTTTACGAATAGCTTCTTCGCGTTCACGTTTCTTTTTCGCTTCAGCGGCTGCTTTTTCTTTGCGCTTACGCTCTTGCTCTTTTTTCTTACGCGCTTTTTCTGCAGCTATTGCTTTTTGTTTGGCTTGGCGGGCTTTTTCTTCTGCAATGCGCTTATTTTTTTCCTTTTGCTTGCGCTGCTGTTCGAGCTTTTTAATACGCGCTTGCTCTTTTGCTTTACGGCGTTTAGCCGCTTCGGCTTTTTCCTTTTGCTCACGAATGCGTTTTTGCTTGGCCGCTTCTGCTCTTGCTTTTTCCTCACGTAGCTTTTTCGCGTGATTTTCAATCACAGAATTGTCAACAACAACCGCTTGAATAGGGTTTAAGTTAACTTGCATTGGCGCGGGCTTAGGAGGGTGCGAAGTAAAATTACCAAAAAGTAGCACCATGCCCAGCGCAAAGTGCAAACTTAGACTTAAACCAACAGGTGAGGTTAACTTGCTAAGTAGCACTTTCGAAGAAGTCAGTTTATTGGGCACGCCTTATTTCTCCGGCGTGTCTGTCATCAAGCCAACCGAAGGCACACCCGCTTTTTGCAGTAGAACCATCAATTGAATAACCGCATCATAAGAAACCGCACCGTCACCGTTAACGACAACAGGTTTTTTCGGGTCTTGTTGAAGTTGGGCGGCAATTTCAATTTCCAGCTCTTGTGCGCTAACGCGTTTGTTCTTACCTGCCCCTTCTGCAATATAATAATTACCTTGCGCATCAACTGACGCAACAATAGGCGTTTTGCTGTCTTTATCCAGCGGCTCTGAATCAGCTTTTGGTAGATCGACTTTAACCCCTTGGGTGATAAGCGGCGCAGTAACCATAAAGATGATCAGCAACACCAACATGACATCGATGTAGGGAACTACATTGATTTCCGCAACTTTTCTTCGTCTAACACGGTTATACATAATGTACTCCGCCTCTTAGTGCTCAATCGCAGATTGACGATGTAAAATAGAAGAGAACTCTTCCATAAAGTTGCCATAGCTATTTTCAAGTTTTTCAACTTTATGACTAAAGCGGTTAAACGCCATTACTGCAGGAATTGCAGCAAATAACCCCATAGCGGTTGCCACAAGTGCTTCGGCAATACCTGGCGCTACCATAGCTAGCGTTGCTTGTTGCACTGCACCTAGAGCAATAAAAGAATTCATAATGCCCCAAACGGTACCGAATAAACCGATATACGGGCTAATAGAACCTACTGTCGCCATAAAAGGTAAGTGGGTTTCTAAACTGTCGACTTCGCGTGACAGCGCAACACGCATTGCGCGATGAGTACCGTCAACTATTGCTTGCGGCGATTGAATATTACTTTTGCGTAATCGGGCAAATTCTTTAAATCCTGCAACAAATAAGCTTTCAATACCTTGAACGTGCTGGCGAGATGAGATTTCGTTATAAAGTTTAGTTAAGTCAGCCCCACTCCAAAACCTATCTTCAAATTGTTTTAGTTGATTTGCAGCCTGATCTAGCGCCTTTTTGCGCTGAAAAATCATCGCCCAACAGGCAATTGAGAATGCTAACAAGATCAGCATTACCGATTTAACTAATAAACTAGCTTGAAGAAATAAATCAAAAATTGATAATTCAGCTGACACTTTGCAATGCTCCTAGGATAAATGCTGGTATTGGGCAGGGTTTATTTTTCGAAAAATCTACGCAAGCCACGGTAACTTCCACTCGGCAAAGTACCTTGCCGTTTTCATGGGTTATTGACTGTGAAAACATCACACTGGCTTTTTTCAGTCGCGTTATCTCGGAGTGAACCGTAATAAGATCGTCCAATCGGGCGGGTGCAATGTTGTCCATTTCAACTCGTCTGACAACAAAACCCAATGAATGTTTGAGAAAATCTGACTGAGCAATGCCTAGTGCTCTTAACCACTCCGTGCGCGCGCGTTCAAAAAATTTTAAATAATTTGCGTAATAGACAATACCACCCGCATCCGTGTCTTCATAAAACACGCGGATAGGTAATTGAAACGAAGGAGAGGTCATTAATTATTGAGTAATAGAGTTACACTAGTTGTTATGGCGATTATCTTAATAACAAAGCCCTACGCCGACAAGGGCTTGAAGCGCTTAATTCGTCATTAAATTGTAAAAAAGCGCTACCTCGAATAAAAACCCAACATTTTCCTTACTTAATTTAACCTAATCGTAATATTCATATTTCGCGAATAAAAATTCACAAAATAACGAATAACACGCCATAACTATTCATTAGGCAGTACATACTAATCACACGCACCTATTTCGGATTAGTTTTTCTAATGCTTAAATAAAATTTTATTAGTTTGCCAACACGCTTAGCCCTGCCTAAAATACCCTTGTTTTCTGAGCTAGCGCAGTGAGAGCTTCTCACAAGCACAGATACCTTGAAAAGGTGGTGATACACCATCTTCTCTCTGACATGTTTCCTGGAATTTTTTAACTTCCTTCTATCAACTTTATTAAGTTGGCCCGCTTCAAATAAGCGGGCTTTTTTTTGCCTGTAATTTGCTTATTTTTCAAATTGATGATGAGTATTTTTTGCTAAGTGTTTGTAATTATTACTCGTTAGTGATATTCGTAAATGTACTAACTGCTTCGTAATTCAATTAAACCTGTTAGTTAAACCTGTTAGTTAAACCTGAATAAAACACTGAGAATATAGCCACTTAATTAAGGTTTTTTGCTGGCTAAATAGGTTTTTGAAGTGTACTTTTGATAGAAGTTGTTAGCGTTATAATCGGATCACACGCATCATGAGAGGGAAAATACGGCAAACTCAACAAGAATAACCTCAGCAAGCAGCACTACTAAGCGTTTATCAACATTAATCGCTGGCTATTTAGCTGCCATGTTACTCATACCTACCACATTTACTCAGTCTGCCAATGCAAATCAATTGGAAGCTTGCAACACTGAAGAGTGTGTTTCTTATTTCAAAAAATTTAAGCGCGCAGCCCGTAAAGGATATGTTTCAGCACAGTACAATACGGCTAAGTTTTATTACTATGGTTACGGCACGGAAGCAGACAAAGCACTTGCTTTAAAGTACTACAGAAAAACAGCTGTCAACGGTTCGAAAGAAGCACAATATATGACAGGCCTAATTTACGTGTCGGAGCCTGACTTGCAAAATCACGAGCAAGGTATTTACTGGCTAGAGCGAGCCGCAGCTAATGGTCACATTCACGCAGCATTTTTACTGGGCAAAGCGCATGCGCAAGGCGACACGATTAATGGTGGTGCACCAAATTATCAAGCATCAGATATATGGCTTACCAAAGCTTTTGATAAACGCTACAACAAGTTACCAGCACTCGTTGAAGAGTTAAATGCGAAAAAGGTGTTCAATGAAACTAACTACCCTTCCCTTTACAACAAGTTAGTTGAGCACAATATGTGGCTAGCAAAAAACAGCAATGGCGAAGTTGCCTTGAGTAACTGGGATGGTAAAACTTATGAGCGCATAACCGTCACAGGGTACAGCCAAACAGAAGCGTTTGATAATTTACTGGCAACTTTCCGTGGTAGAAACAATTCCACAGGCAGCCGATTAGGTAGCGACTGTCAGCTAACCGGAGCTTGCGCACGTAAATCGTTAAATGAAATGAAAGACAGTCAGTGGGTATCACAGCAATAGGAACGCTCATCACCTGAACACTGATTTTCCAATCTTCTCAACAGTATTGCCCGCACATATATGCGGGCTTATTTTTGCTAAAACTTAATAGTTTCAATTACTAACGCTGTTCGCTGATACGATAGATTTGTAATGATTACGCTTTAGTGGTAATTGTATATTTACCAATCACTTCATAAAATCACTAAACTTGAACAGTAGCGCTGCGCAACAACACTACTGTGAAGCTAGTTGTATAGGCTAAACTTAGTTAGTTAATATAATAACTACGTAAGTCAATAATTATGCAAGCCAATAATTACGTAAGTCGTTAGAGTTGAACACGGATCAAACACGTCAAGAGTGGGACTATATGACAAACCAAGTAAATACAAATTCCAAACGCGCTTCTTCTAAGCGTATTTCGACACTAGTTGCGGCTATGATGAGTACTCTAGTGTTCGCATCTGTAACCTACACAGGCGCTGCAAGTGCTGCACAAATAACAGCATGTGACACAGCAGAGTGTGTCTCTTATTTTAAGAAATTTAAACGTGCAGCACGTAAAGGTTACATTTCAGCTGAATACAACACCGCTAAATTTTATTACTACGGCTATGGCACCGAAGTCGACAAAACGCTTGCTCTAAAATACTACCGAAAATCGGCAGTTAATGGTTCAAAAGAAGCACAATATATGACGGGGCTAATTTTTGTCTCTGAGCCTGGCTTACAAGATCATAAACAAGGTGTTTATTGGCTAGAGCGCGCGGCGGCTAATGGTCATATCCACGCCTTGTTTTTATTAGGCAAAGCGCATGCGCAAGGTGATATTCAAAATAGTGGTGCACCAAATTATCAGGCCTCAGACAAGTGGCTAAGCAGAGCATTTGATAAACGCTACAGCAAATTACCTAAGCTTGTTGAAGAGCTAAACAACCAAAAAGTGTTTAATGAAACTAATTACCCTTCCCTTTACAATAAGCTGGTTGAGCACAACATGTGGTTGGCAAAAACTGATGCTGGTAGCGTTGATTTGACTAACTGGGAAGGTAAAACATACGAACGTATAACAGTTACAGGCTCTACGCTGAAACAAGGCTTTGATATGTTGCTCGCCAACTTCCGCAGTAGAAATGACTCTACGGGCAGTAGACTTGGTGGGGATTGCCAATTAAAAGCGGCTTGTCAGCGCAAATCACTGAATGAAATGAAAGACAGTATGTGGGTGTCGCAAAAATAACTTTGCAATGAAGAGTGTGGTTTTATTTCTCTTAACGCTATTGTTATCAGTTCACAAGCTAAAAAAGGATTAACTAGATCGTTAATCCTTTTATCATTTTAATTTCTACCGTTCTCTTACCTGTTACTGCGGATACGTTGCTGCTGATACTAAGCGGGTTTAGTTAGTCCAAAATGCTGATAAGTGCGTTCAGTAACAATTCGACCTCTTGGCGTACGTTGTAAAAAGCCTTGCTGAATTAAAAACGGCTCAAGCACATCTTCAATGGTTTCGCGTTCTTCGCCAATGGCAGCCGCTAGGTTATCAAGCCCTACTGGCCCACCCATAAATTTGTCGATTATGGCCTGCAATAGCTTTCTGTCCATAATGTCGAAGCCTTCGTTATCAACTTCAAGCATATCAAGCGCACTAGCGGCACTTTCTTTGTTAACGATACCGCCAGTTTTAATATCTGCGTAGTCACGCACTCGGCGCAATAAACGGTTGGCAATGCGCGGTGTACCGCGCGAGCGGCGAGCCACTTCAAATGCACCTTCTTGATCAATCGTCAGATTAAGGAAATGAGCGGACCGTGAAACGATATCCGTTAAATCTTTAGCCGAGTAAAACTCTAAGCGCTGAACAATGCCAAAACGATCTCTAAGCGGCGAGGTTAAAGCACCTGCTCTGGTTGTCGCACCAATTAAAGTAAAAGGCGGTAAGTCGAGCTTAATCGAGCGAGCAGCTGGCCCTTCACCAATCATAATATCCAGTTGATAGTCTTCCATCGCTGGATACAAGACTTCTTCTACCATCGGACTTAAGCGATGAATTTCATCAATAAAGAGAACGTCGTTTTCTTCTAAATTGGTCAGCAGTGCCGCTAAGTCCCCTGCTTTTTCCAATACTGGCCCAGACGTAGTGCGAATACTTACGCCCATTTCGTTAGCAACAATATTAGCAAGCGTCGTTTTACCTAATCCCGGTGGGCCAAAAATGAGTAGATGATCAAGCGGTTCATTGCGCTTTTTTGCCGCAGGGATAAAGATTTCCATTTGCGCTTTTACGTGATCTTGCCCTGTGTAATCCGCCAGCATTTTCGGGCGAATCGCGCGATCTACCCCTTCATCTTCTATCGTTGCTGCCGGCTGGATTAGTCGATCTGCTTCTATCATCTATATTCTTCTATTTCTGACTTGTTCTGTGTCTTATTTACGTTTTAAGCGTAATTTTTTGCCAACTACAGCATGGCTTTGAGCGCATCTTTGATCAGCTGCTCGCTAGATTTGTTAGCATCATACACAGCTTTAATCGCTTTATCAGCTTGTGCTTGCGTATAGCCAAGCGAGACCAGTGCGTTAATCGCATCGCCTTTGGCATCGCTAATTGTGAGTGCATTATCAGCGGCTAATTCAAATGGCGCAGCATCGGTTGCAGGCGTCGCTAAGTCTGTTTGCCAATCTTTAATGCGATCGCGCATTTCAATTAATAAGCGCTCAGCGGTTTTCTTACCAATACCGGGAATTTTCACTATGGTTGTAACGTCGTCATGGGCGACACAACTCACAAACTGCTCTGCCGACATGCCAGACAAAATCGCGAGTGCTAGTTTTGGCCCAACACCACTGGCTTTAATTAACAAACGAAACAGTTTGCGATCCACTTGATTGGCAAAACCATACAGTAGCTGTGCATCTTCTCGCACAACGAAGTGGGTATAAAGCGTGGTTTCTTGGTTTAATTCAGGTAATGCGTAAAGCGTGGTCATTGGCACTTGCACTTCATAACCAACGCCGTTGCAGTCAATGATAATATCAGGTGGCTGTTTGACTAATAATTTGCCACGTAATTGTCCTATCACGGAACTTCCTCTTTGCTCACTTGATGTTGTTTATCTAATAACGCCAGTGATTCATTATTTTAACTTCTTTGATTGTGCGAGCTTAGCACTAGATATATATACAGTAAACCCATTTAACCTTACAAACACTTATTTCCCCATTTATTTTCGTAGGCGGCCTCGTACCGTTTTACTCGCCTGCCCCGCCATTTTTACAATCGAATCGTAGCTATGTGCATGACAAAGTGCCACCGCAAGCGCATCTGCCGCATCTGCTTGGGGTGTCCCAGGTAATTTAAGAATGGATTTGACCATATGTTGCACTTGGGTTTTATCAGCAGCACCTGTACCAACCACGGATTGCTTTATTTGGCGAGCGGAATACTCAGCAATCGACATACCTGCATTGGTTGCAGCGACAATTGCTGCCCCTCGTGCTTGCCCTAGCTTTAAAGCGGAATCAGGGTTAGTTGCCATAAACACTTGTTCGATGGCGAACATATCTGGCTTAAACTGAATAATCAGCTCTGACACACCCGCAAATATGGTTTGTAAACGCGTGCCTAAGTCTTCACCTGCGGCGATGGCTTTAATACAACCACTACCAAGATAGGTAAATTTTCGCCCGTGCTGCTCTATCACGCCATAACCGGTGAATCTTGAACCAGGATCGATACCTAAAATAATTGCCAATGAGTTACCCTAATAATTCGTTATAAAATTCCATAAAAAAACGCGCTGGCTCAATGCATTAATGCAAATTGATATCCTAGCGCGTTTTACCACTTTACAAAATTAGACTAAGGAAACAACTTAACTCGTTGCGTCCTATCACTACTATTCTTGTTCAGCTTTTTCGTCTTGCTTTGCCTTCTCATCTTGCTTAGCAATCGTGGCAATGTTTAACTCTGCTAATTGCGCAGGGTTAGCTTGACCCGGTGCGTTGGTTAATGGGCATGCCGCTGTTGTTGTTTTCGGGAATGCCATTACATCACGAATAGAGCTTGCACCTGTCATTAGCATCACTAGACGGTCAAGACCAAATGCTAAACCAGCATGTGGTGGCGCACCGTACTGTAGTGCTTCTAATAAGAAGCCAAACTTCTCTTGTGCTTCTTCATCGCTGATACCTAGAATTCTAAATACCGCTGCTTGCATTGCTTGGTCGTGGATACGCACTGAACCACCACCTAATTCACAACCATTTAGTACCATATCGTAAGCGTTTGAAAGCGCGCCAATTGGGTTCGCCTCTAACTCTTCTGGCGTCATATTGCTTGGTGCAGTAAACGGGTGGTGAAGTGCATGCAAGTGACCGTCAACTTCTTCAAACATTGGGAAGTCTACAACCCATAGTGGTTTCCACTCATCTGTGGTTAAGCCTAAGTCTTCACCCAGTTTTAAACGCAGCGCGCCTAGTGATTCAGTAACAACGTTGTAGCTGTCTGAACCGAAGAAAATAATGTCGCCAGTTTCTGCGCCTGTACGTTCAAGAAGCGCGTTAACCGCTGTTTCGTCTAAGAATTTAAGAATTGGCGATTGAATACCTTCCATGCCAGCGGCTTTGTCGTTCACTTTCAGCCACGGCATACCTTTCGCGCCGTAAATGCCGACAAATTTTGTTAAGTCGTCAATGTTCTTGCGAGAGAACTGTGCTGCACCTTGTCGCACACGAATAACCGCAACGCGGCCTTTTTCATCATTCGCTGGGCCTGAGAATACTTTGAATTCAACATCTTTTAGGATGTCTGCCACGTCAACAATCTCAAGCGGGTTACGCAAGTCTGGCTTGTCTGAGCCAAAACGAGTCATCGCTTCTGAGTATGGCATACGTGGGAAATCACCTAAGTCAACATCAAGTAATTTAAGGAATAAATCACGGATCATTTTTTCCGTCACTTCCATTACTTGATCAGCCGTCATAAATGACGTTTCAATATCAATTTGGGTGAATTCTGGTTGGCGATCAGCACGTAAGTCTTCATCGCGGAAACACTTAACGATTTGGTAGTAACGCTCCATGCCCGACATCATCAGCAATTGCTTAAATAACTGCGGAGATTGTGGCAATGCGAAGAAACTGCCTTTGTGCGTGCGACTTGGTACTAAGTAATCACGCGCACCCTCTGGTGTAGCTGCGGTAAGAATTGGCGTTTCGATATCCATAAAGTCTTGCGACTCTAACGATTCACGAACGGCCGCGGTTACTTTCGCACGAAAACGTAAACGTTCAGTCATTTCTGGGCGACGTAAGTCTAAGTAGCGGTACTTTAAGCGTTGCTCTTCTGAGTTGTCTTGGTTGAAGTCTAACGGCAATGGCGCTGCGCGGTTTAAGATATTTAGCTCTAAACCTAAAACTTCAATGGCACCTGTTGCCATATCTTTGTTAACTTGGCTTTCAGGGCGTGCACGCACTTTACCTTTAACCTGTACACAGAACTCGTTGCGCAGTGTGTTAGCCGTTTCAAGTACTTCGGGTAAATCTGGGTCAAATACCACTTGTACAATGCCTTCGCGATCACGCAAATCTAAAAAGATCACAGCGCCTAAGTCGCGACGACGATTAACCCAACCACATAAAGTGACTTCTTGCCCAACGTGAGATTCATTAACCTCACCACAATAAAGAGTACGCATCTAGAAATATCCTGACATGAAAAACCCGCCATCATTAGCGGGGAATACATAAAATTGCGGATATTATATAGAAAAGCGCGCCAATGTCACCCGATGGAACCAGCTTGATTTCGCTAATTTTTAGATATCGGGTAATTACTCTAAATTCAGTGCTTACAGATAACTATAATTGTTCTTGCCTGATGATTTAACGCGATACATTAAGTTATCCGCCATTTTAAATAAATCGGCTGCGCTGTCTGAATCATCAGGGAATACTGAGATACCAATACTGGCCCCCAACGTCGCTTTAATTTGATTGCCTATAAATGGTTTAGCAATCAAGTTAATAATTTTTTCAGCGATAAATGCGGCTTCTTCTTTATTGTTTAAACTGGTAAGTAACACTACGAATTCATCACCGCCAAAACGACAAACGGTATCGGATTTTCGAACACAACTAGTCAATCGCTCTGCCACTTGTTGCAACACAACATCGCCAAAATCATGCCCGTATTTGTCATTAACGGCTTTAAAACCATCAAGATCAACAAACATTACCGCAAGTTTCAGCCCTTGGCGCTGATGCAGTGCAATTGCTGTATCCATTTGCGTTTTTATCAATGTTCGATTGGCTAGCCCTGTCAATTCATCATGTGTGGCCATGTGTTTCATTTGCATTTCGAGTGCCTTACGACGACCCACTTCTTTGTGCAGTCGGCGATTCCAAAGCACAACAAACAAAATAATCGCGAAAATCACAAAACCGACTTGGGTGGCAACCCGAGTCACTAATCGTTTATCCCAACCCGAGTGAATATTGATATCAAACCAGCGGTTAAAAATTTCTTGTCGCTTTTTGTCATCAATCGTCGACAAACCCTGATTTAAAATACCTTGCAGTACATGGTTACCTTTGTGAATACCAATGCGGCTATCTTGCGATGGAAATTCCGGTACTACAGCAACTTCTAAAGGGACTATGCTCTCTTGTTTCGCGAGCTTAGATGCAACAGGTAAACCTTCAACAAAGCCATCAACAAAACCTTGTTGCACCGCTAACACCCCTTCTGTTGTTGAATTGACCAAAACTACATCAATCTCAGGGTAATTCGCTTTTACCCAATTTGTTAATTGGTAACCTTTGACAATAGCGAGTGTTTTACCGTTTAAATCAGCCAAGCTATTTATTCGCCCGAGAATACGGCGATAAATAATACTCCATGGCATTTGCCAGTAGCTGTCGGTAAAATCAAAATCAGGGGCGCGGCTATTAGCACTCGACACACCCAGAATTAAATCAATTTCATTATCGCGAAATCCAGCAACTAGCGCCGCCCAGTGATCATAGGCTACAAATTCAAGCTCAAAGCCAGCACTTTGCGTTACAGATTCAATAACATCGCGATTAATACCCAGTGGTTGACCGTCTTCACCAATAAACTCTAATGGTTCCCAGTCTTTAGTGATGCCAACTTTCAACACAGGGTTTTCTTGCACCCAATGCTGTTGTTGCTCCGTGAGTGGAATTTTCGGTTCAAGTAACGAAAAATGGGAACTAGCATGTTCCTTTAGCCAAATAGATTCCAGCATGTGCAGGTCTTTGCGCGGAATGCTAGCAAACCCTTGTTCAATATCGCGCATTAATTGTGTATCACCTTTGGCAACTACTGCAAAAATATCGATAGGAAAAGCTGGCTGATCAAGTAAATAGAACAGCCCCTGCAAATTCGCATTAACTAGTTTGACTTGCATGGTTTCTACTTCAGAAATGGCAGCATCAATTTCGCCGCGCTCAGCGGCGGCAATCATTTCCGCTAATTCTGAAAACATTCGGTAGCTAATCTCAGGATACTGCCTAGTGACACTGTCGACATAAGGCGCTGCTTTAAAAACACCTACCACTTTACCGTTAAGCTGTTCAAGCGAGGTAATATTAGGCACTCGGTTAGAGACAAAAACTTGTGAACTAAGTGAATATACCTTGGCTGACTTTTGTAAGCCGCTGTTTTCGTCAAAGACACTGGTATAAGCAATATGTGCATCAAGGCTACCACGCACTAGCTGGGTGAAGGAGCGATTTAACGAGTCACCAACGAAGTTGACCTGATGACCCGTGTGTTTTGCCCACAGCCGCCACATATCAATAAATAAACCTTGTGGCTGGCCAGATGCGGAATACCCCATATAAGGCGGTAAATTACCTGCAAAACCAAGGTTGAGCACATCGCCTTCTGGAGCCATGTTCAGAAACTTTTTCTCGATATCAACGCGCTCAGCTAGGGTTATTTTCGCTAGACCTTGGTTGATATAATTAAGTAATTCAACATTATCGTTTGCGACTGCTGCACTATAGTCGCCAGTGAAGTAATTTAAACGCTTATATTGGGGGAAGATCGCGCCTAACTCTTTAATGCGAGGGTAACTATTGTCTAACTCACCTTGTTCAACAAACGCGAGTAGCTCTCCGTTAAGTACCGCGTCATAAAGCTCTGGGCGAGACTGAAAAAGCTGAACACTAATATTATTGTCGGCGGTAAGGATTTCAAGATTAACTAGCCCGTTAACTGCGCCAACTTTGTATGGCGCAATTTGGCTGAGCGTAATCGCATCCTGCACTTTGCTATCCAAATAAACAAAGCTATCGTGAGGGTACAAGGCGTTAGACCTCAATAACTGATGTTTACGCGTATCACTGGGTAATAAACCGGCATGAAAGTCCACTTGCTGGTTAGCAACGGCTGCAAGTCCCTCAGCCCATGAATACCCATGAAATGAAACATCTACACCTTGCTTTTCAGCCCAAAGACGCCAAAAATCAATCAAAATTCCTGAAGGTTGCCCTGTAGCATTGATATATTGATAAGGGTAATTCTGCTGATAAATCGCAATTTTAAAGCTTTGTTGGCTAACGCTTTTAGTAGGTGACTCTGTTTGATTATTTGCTAAAACATGCCCAGAAAATATAGTGATAAGCCAAAGCACTCCTGCGATGAATGTGCTTACCTTTTTGAAATCCATCAATTACCAACCCTAAAAATACATCACATCAACCATGCAATATTATCTTATCAAGATCAATCCATTCGGGTAAAATAGCCGCCATTTTCCAGATAATGACTGCGTTATATGCAAAAAAACGACACCGACTTAATCTATTCAAACCCACATAGCCAAGTGAAAGACTTCACCTTTGATGCGCAAGTGGTTGAAGTTTTTCCTGATATGATCAGTCGCTCAGTGCCCGGCTACAATACCATCATTGATACGATTGGGCGTCTTAGTCAGAAATATGTGCAAGACAACTCAACAGTTTACGACCTAGGTTGCTCGCTAGGCGCAGCTACCTTAGCGATGCGCAGAGCCATTACTGCCAGTGACGCGAAAATCATAGGCATTGACAATTCTCAGGCGATGGTTGAGCGCTGCCAAATGCATGTCGCAGCGTTTAAAGGCAACACACCAGTCGAAATATTTAATGACAACATTGAAAACGTAGACATCAAAAACGCTTCAATGATAGTACTTAACTTCACGTTACAGTTTATCGAAAACGATAAACGCCAAGCCCTGATCAATAAGATTTACCAAGGCTTAAAACCGGGTGGTTTATTAGTATTGTCTGAAAAGATTGCTCACCAAAACGATCAAACGAATGAGTTATTGATTGATTTACATCACGACTTCAAACGTGCCAACGGTTATAGCGAATTAGAAATTGCACAAAAGCGCACTGCCCTTGAAAACGTGATGCGTCCAGATTCATTAGAAGATCATGTCGAGCGCTTATCTAAAGCAGGCTTTATTAATGTTAGCCAATGGTTTCAGTGTTTTAATTTCTTATCCATCGTGGCTTTTAAAGGTGCTAAATAAAAGGTGAAAAAATAAATGAGCCAATACAACTCTTTCTATCAAGCCATTGCCACTAACCGATTAAGTCATTGGTTAGACACCTTACCTGCTCAACTGACAGACTGGCAAAAAAATCATTTACACGGTGAATATGCCCAATGGCAAAAAGTGATTGCACAACTGCCCGTTACGCAAACTAATCATCTTGACATTAAAAACAGTGTAACCGTTGGTTTAGCAGAAGAAATTGAACCTGGCCAACTTAAACGCCTAGAACATATGCTGAAAAAGCTAAAACCTTGGCGTAAAGGGCCTTATCATATTCATGGTCTACACATTGATACTGAATGGCGTTCCGACTTTAAATGGGATCGCCTAGCACCGCATATTAGCGACCTTAGAAACCGTTATGTACTCGATATTGGTTGTGGTAGTGGCTATCACTTATGGCGAATGCGCGGCGCTGGCGCGAAATTTGTTGTTGGCGTTGACCCAACCCAGCTATTCGTCACCCAATTCAAAGCTATTCAACACTTTATCAAAGATAACGGTGTTCACCTGCTGCCATTAGGCGTTGAGCAACTACCAGAACTAAATGCCTTTGATACAGTTTTTGCCATGGGCGTGCTTTATCATCGCCGCTCACCTATCGACTTTATTTATCAACTTAAATCGCAGCTAGTCAAAGGTGGTGAGCTAGTGCTTGAAACCTTAATTGTTGATGGTGATGAAAATACTGTATTAGTGCCCGGCGAGCGTTACGCAAAAATGCGCAATGTATGGTTCTTACCCAGTGGCGAAGCCATGTGTGCTTGGCTTGAACGTTGTGGCTTTAGCAATATTCGAATGGTTAATACCGACGTGACCGACCTTGCCGAACAGCGCAAAACAGATTGGATTGATACTGAGTCATTAAAAGATTTTCTCGACCCGAACGATCCAAGCAAGACGATTGAAGGCTACCCTGCCCCTAAACGCGCGATATTTATCGCCAATAAATAGTTTATTACTGAAAAGCCATCGACTAAGCCTAAACAGTACAAATACTTTGTCCACTTCATCGGCAATAGTATTTGCACTGTTTGAGTTGCTACCAAGGTTTGGCAATTTCAACTTCAGTTCAACTGTCTGTTCTCTTATTCACCTTGCGCTTTTTTACCGTCGCGATAACTGTTCAATCTGCTTTAAACCTCTCTGTGTATTGCATTTTACTGTCAAAATAAGTCAAGCTAGCACAGTATTAACTTCGATTTCGACAGGAAAAGGAAGGCTATGAACTCAGATTGGTTAGCACGCCGTTCAACAAGCACTAAAAAACGCCAGCAAGATCACCGCAGTCCATTTCAAAGAGACAGGGCCAGAATTCTGCACTCTGCTGCGTTTCGACGTCTGCAATCTAAAACTCAAGTGATCAGCTCTGGGCAAAGCGACTTTTACCGCACCCGACTAACCCACTCACTTGAAGCCGCGCAAATTGGCTCTGGCATTACTGCGCAGCTTAGGTCGAAATATCCCGATTTAGCAGCGCAATTATTTCCCGACGATGACACCTTAATTGAAGCACTTTGTTTGGCGCATGATATTGGGCACCCGCCTTTTGGTCACGGTGGTGAAGTGGCGCTGCATTATATGATGCGCAAGCACGGTGGCTTTGAAGGCAATGGGCAAACATTACGTATTGTGGCGCGCCTAGAGCCGTTTAGCGAATGTCACGGTATGAATTTATCGCGTCGCACACTACTGGGTTTAATCAAATACCCGCAACTTATCGACAACTTAGTGCACAAAGTTCCCAACCAAGCACCTGTTAGTTATCGTCAATTGCAAGCGCGCCATTGGCACCCGCCTAAAGGGTTATATCAAGATGACAGTGACATTATTGATTGGATACTCGCGCCACTTTCATCCAATGATAGAGACTTATTCCAAACCATAGTGACACGTGACAACATGCATAGCAGAACCTGCTATAAATCGTTGGACTGTTCGATAATGGAGCTAGCTGACGATATTGCCTATGGAATTCATGATCTAGAAGATGCCATTGTAACTGGGGTTGTTAACCGCAATGATTTTGACGAATACGTAATTAAACCTTTGCTCGATAGTGGCGAAGGCTGGCTGGCCAACTATTGCGATGGGTTAACCGATAAACTCTTTTCTGAGCATCATTATTTGCAAAAGGACGCCATCGGCGGACTCGTCAACTACTTAATCACGGCTATCGAGTTACTTCCGGTCAACACAAATGCGCAAGAGTTTGCTGAGCCGCTGTTAAGATATAATGCTAAACTGCCTGAAGAGCAGGCAAACGTGCTCGATATTTTTAAAAACTTCGTTTTAACTTTTGTTGTTAGGCTGCCAGCTATTCAGCGTATTGAATATCGAGGCCAACAAGTGGTGATGGAATTATTCGAAGCACTTTCGTCAGACCCAGAACGTTTACTGCCAACAAGCACAGCTAAGCGTTGGCGAGCAGCGAGCGACAATGGTGAAAATGCCTATCGTGTAATCGCTGATTATGTCGCCGGCATGACTGACGGTTACGCAACGCGCCTTTATCAAACCTTATTTTTACCGATTAGCACGGGTGATAATTACGACGCGCACAGCTAAAACAGCAAGAAAAAGATAGGTTAGCGTGCAGAATTAGCTACAAATACAAGAACCTTCACCACGTACACTAATTTGAACCTTATCACCTATCTGCTGCGGATCTTGAACCTCTATTGCCTCAAATTGAGCTGCTGATAGGTGAAAAGTGCAATTACCTTGCTGACATTGCTTGGTCGAACAAAGCTGCTGACCGTTACTCATAAAGTGATTTAACGCTTTTCGATAGGCTTTCCATTTTCCTGAAGCCCGACCCGTTCCGTTACTTTGAACTGTTCCGCCGCACGCTGCCATAACCATTCTCGCTTAATCTATTTCCCCTTATAGGTATAGCAGGTAAACATCAAATCTCAACGCATAGAGTTTACCTACGAGTCTATATATCAGGCTTGTTGACAACAGTTACGTACACAACTCAATTACTATTGATATTCAACATAAGGTGTTGAGTATTTGGCAATAAAAAACGGCCTAATGTTTTCACATTAGGCCGTTTAGAGTCGCATTTTTCGTTACTTAAAGTTTCCGTCGACTAGAACTCTTTTGAGTAGCTCAAGTTGAAGTAACGACCACGGTTCGAGTGCAAGGCACCAAAGTAACCATGGGCAAGCTCATCCGCTAGCGGTGGCTCTTGGTCGGAAATGTTACGAACCGTGAAGCGTATTTTACTGCCATCTAATAGGCTATCACTACCTTCTATACGGTAGTCAACATACACATTAGTTGTGGTCATGCTATCAACTGGTAATTCAATCACTTCGCCATCAACAGTCGCAGTAGTTGAGGTATCAATCACAGAGCCTACATAGTTAGAGTTAATACCTGCACCCCATTGCTCATAGCGCCAGTTAATTGATGCACGGCCACGCCATTCTGGGCGACCATTTTGTTTAAGCAAGTCACCAGCACCTTGAATAACGATTGGCTGCGGGAAGCCACCAGCTTCGTTAAAAGCAATTAGCTCGCTATCAATATCGCTTGGTTCTTGGTCAAATTTCTTCAAGTGTGCAGCGTTAACGGTAAACTCAAAGTCACCAAAGTCCGTTTCAAAGTCGTAAATCACACTGAAATCAATACCTGATATTTCACGCTTACCTAAATTCAAATATTCATTATTAATACGAATTACGTCACCGCTTACTGGATCACGCTCTACCGCTGAGTTGGTTGAACCTTGCGAGCGGCGCACAAAATCTAACGCTAGGTGTGAAGCTCCAGGTAAAATACCCACCAAGTCTTCTTGCTCTATTTTCCACCAGTCCGCCGTAATGGTTAAGCTTTCAGTTGGCTCAAGCACAATACCGAATGATGTGTTTTCGTCATCTTCTGGCTCTAAGTCTGTAGTACCACTACGTACATCGACAACTGAGTAACTTCTGTCTTGAACTGGGTCATAAATGGTATTGGCTCTTGGTACACCTTCAGCCGTTACTTGCGGTAGACCTGGCGCTCTAAAGCCTTCAGCATATGATGCACGTAAGCTAATCCAATCTGCTGGTACCCAAAATAATGCCACTTTAGGTTTTAGGCCACTGCCACCAACATCAGAAAAGTCCTCGTATCGTGCAGCTAACTGCATTTCTAGGTATTGAGAGTCACTATCAATTAGCGGCGCAATAAATTCAACAAATGCTGATGTGACATTGCGGCTACCTTTAGAGTCCGGTGTTGGGCTACTACCTAAAACGCTACTCGCGTCTTGACGTGTTGCACCTGTAACTAGGTTAGTAAACGGGCTGCTACCATCAAGTAGTGGATCGCGGTCGTCTTCAAAGCCTTCATGTCTAAATTCTAAACCAAGTGCCACACCCACATCACCTGTCGGCAGGCTAAATAGCGCTTCATTACTGGCTTTGAAATCGATTGAAGCAAGTTCAGTTTCAGAGTCACGACGCACTGTGGTAATAAATGAATCGATAACACTTTGTGGGTTAAGCGTCGAATCACCTTCATTAGGATTGTTAACGTCGCCACCAGTAAAGATGTTATAGGCAGTAGAAGGGTCAGTACTGTTTACTGCTTCTTGGAATAAAATAGCATTTACGCGATTGGCTTTATCATTGGTTTCCGCTGCCGTGTAGAAAGCTGCTGTTTCCCAATACCAATCGCCCCACTCACCTTTTAAGCCAAGTAATGCACGATAACTTGTGTCATCAACCTCGATATTACGAGGGCCAGCATCTAATGGACGATAGCTGCGCACTAGCACTTCTTCGCCAAACGGGTTAAATGCCGCATCTGCTGCTACCGTAAAACGCTGAGAGGTTAAGTTTGGTGTTTGTTCACGAGTTCGCTCTGCATTGGCTTCGTAATAAATAGCCTCAGCAAATAACTCCATATCATTGCCTAAATCATGAGTGATATAGGTGTAGAAATTAAAACGATCAACATCTGACACTAACGAACGAGTTGTACCGCGGTCAAAACGTAAATCACGAGGGAAACTGCCACTATCGGCACAAACACCACCTGCTAAGTCAACCACACAGTCGCCAGGTGCCATATCCGCTGGCTGCAAGTGGAAACGGCCAAGTGAATCCGACACAAAATCACCCCATGGAGTTGCAGTGGTTCTATTGTCGAGTTGGGTATCGCCAATAAACTCTTCAGGCAACGTTGGGAAGTTTCTGAGATCATGGCTGCGTGAATATCTGCGCTCGCTTGCCATCATACCGTCACGGCTGTAGTAAGCGACAGAGGCTGTAACATGAGTTTTATCACCAATATCAAAGCCCGTTAAGTAGCTAAATGTCAACTCGTCTAACGGCGTGCCTTCAGACTGGCCGTAAGAAAGGCTTAATTTATTGCCTTCATAATCATCTTGTAGTGCATAGTTCACAACACCTGCAACGGCATCTGAACCATAAATCGCTGCCGCACCATCACGTAATATTTCTAGTGAACGAAGGCCTGAAACAGGCAAGGTATTCGAGTTAACTGTAGAAACAGGAACAAAATTCTCTGACTGAGTGCCTGGGTGAGTAACCAAACGGCGGCCATTTAACAAGGTTAGTGTGTTACCTGTGCCGACACCGCGTAAGTTAATCGATGAAACATCACCCCGCGCATCATTCACACCACCATTACCAGTTGAAGCACCAAAGTTCACTTCCCCAATTTGTGGGATTGAACGCAATAGTTCATCACCAGTTACAGCTGCGGTATTTTCAATGTCTTGCTCTGTCATCGCTGTGACAGGCAAAGCACCAATGTCAGAAGCTCGCTTAATATTCGAACCAACAATCGAGATACGTTCAATCTCTTCTTCTTGAGGAGCTTCTTGTGCGTAACTTACCGTAGTTGCCATACCGTAACTGGCTATTGCCAACAATAAAGATTCTGAGACTTTCTTTAACTTAAACATGTGATACTTTCCCACTATTTGTTCGCTCTAACAGAGTTCTTAGTTATTAATTTTCAACGCTGTGCAATAAGTAGATTGCTTTATTTTTATTCGCTTATTTAAAATTAGATGACAAGCAACTTCTTTACTAATAAGAATAATTTATCAATCCATACCCTTAGGTTATACGGCTTCTTAATAATTTGAATAAACCACGCTTACAAGCCATTAACAACGGTAACAAAAAGTATATACAGCAAAGCTAATCAATCAACTTGAGCCTTGCTGATAAAGTGCACAAGCAGCACCTGCTGGATCTTTAATGACCACAAATCTGTCGTTACCCATGGTTTTAATTTGCGTACACAAAACGCCACCCAGTGCTTTTACATCAGCCGCAGCTTGTTCGACATTGTTAACTAAAAAGTAAGGTAACCACATTGCGGGTAAGTCGGCGTTTGCACCTCGCGCATGACAAATACCAGCGACAGGCTCACCTGTTTTTGTTGGCGCCATGGCGTAATCTTGATAACCATCCATATCAACGGATTGAGCATGCCAGCCAACAACTTGTTGATAGAAGTCTCGTGTTTGCTGAGCGTTTTCAACCGTTAGATCAAGCCAAGCAATAGCGCCTAAATTCTCATCACTCACTGTTGTACTCCTTGTTGCATTATTGAAGCTGCCAAAATCAGCTAGCGTAATTTGGGATTTTTTGGATAAAACTTATCTGGCAACTGACTAATATGCTCAAAAAACCGCGTATCTTTATAGGGTAGCTTCATAAAGCCAGATATGCCTAAGCCACTAATATTTGGTAACAGTTTTAGAATATTATGAAGGTGTTTAGTGAATTCCGCTTGTTTTTCGTGATTCAGTAGCATCAGGTAGCTATGAATTTTAAGGTGAGTTGGTAATACTTCGAAAATAATACAGCCGGTATGATGAATAAGGTTCATTTTGGCAAGCTCTGCCATAATTTCATCAGGTAGGCGCAAATATTCATCAGGGTCTTTACCGTCTTCAAAATAGGAGTGAAGCCTAGTTTCATCATCAAGTTCTGGTACGACACTCACATCAAAAGGAATGGTCATTTCCTCATTGGCGATAAACGGCTCTTGTTCGTTCTCTCGCTCAATGTGCAAGGTGGTACGGGCATTAAATAAACAGCTTTTAAACATACCGATGCGAAATATGCCCTGCGCTAAATAAATCATGTTATTGACGGCGCTTTGAAAAGACTTTTTCAGTGATGGATCAAACAAGGTTAAATTGGAGTCGATATAAACGCCTTCTTTTTGCCAGCGCACTGCTAAACCACCAACAACCGGAAAATTACCCAGCCGACTAACTGCTGCAACAAAGGCTTTTTCGTTATCTCCCATACCGCTCAGATAGTTTTTATAATATTTTTCTAACTGAGCATCATCGACATCTGTTAAAGACTCGTCATCGCTTTGCTCGCGTAAGAAAGATTTTCGCGAGCCATAAACAACCGTATCAATTAGCGCTTCACTATTTCTCACCCAAACCGGAATTAATGGTTCAATTACTTGCTCAGTAGGCATATCAGCGAGCACTAATTTTTTAAAAAAACCTACTTGCTTTAGAAAGTAATCACCCGCTTGCTGCCTTGTTTTCACGTCTTCACTCAACATGCCGTCGAGCACTTGCGCCAGCGGCTTAGGCAAGCCTAAACTGCTGGCTGGGATCACTAGTTTGCCATAACGGCTGGATTGGCCTGATGCGAGCGCATATAAAGTAGCGGCTGCTCCTTGTTCGTCAAAACGAGGACTAGAAAGCTCCCCATTGATTTGTTCTGGTCCGATAAAATAAATATCACCCAAGCGAGCATTGGTATGCTGCAAATCACCACTCATTAAATCCATGACATTATTTGCGGTGGTCTGTCCCTGCGCATCTATCTGTGCGTAAACGGCTGAGCCCCAGTCCACTAAATGCAGTTGCCCTGTATGCTCATCAAACACTAAATTAGATGGCTTAATATCGCCGTGTACAATCGGCTTAGCCTCACCATTTTGTTTGTTGCCGCGCAAACATGTTAATAGCTCAATCAGTTGAATCGCGAACCGTACTATTTGCTCAGGAGGAATTGGCCCGTGCTGATGGGAATATTGTTCTAGGTTAATGCCTGGAGCTCGCGTCATTTGCACTACAGATTGGCGCTTTATTTTTCGATATTCAATAACCTTTGGCACTTGCGGGTGACAAATTTGACGCTGCATATGCGCTTCTTCTTCGAATCTATCTTGTACATGCTGAGGTAAGGTTAATCGAGAAAATTTAAACACAAAGTCTTGTAACTGATGGCTCCCCTGTTTATCACGCTTGTCTTCTGGGATTTGATCTTCTAGATTTTGGTGTTCTTGGTTTTGATGATCTGGCAAGGCTTCTCCTTGACCAGAAAACACGAAACCGTAGGCTCCTTTACCTATCAATTTGATATTGTTGTAACCCAATAGATTTAACTGCTGCTGACACAATTCAACCCAAGTCTTTAACTTGGTCGCATCTTTGTGACTTAGCAAATAGATAGATTGCTCTTCGGCAATATAAAAGTGTTGTAGTTTTTTTCTTGTCACATTCGCCAGTCGTCATAGAATTGTATCGGGCAAAGACTATGCTTAGTCTTCGATAAATTAAGTGCGTTTAAGCACTGCTTTGTTTGCACTATATAATTGTTAGGTAATTATTAGACAACTAGATTGTTCATCAGCGTGCATAATGTCAACACCATCAACTCAAAGCTGAACAGCCGAGCATCGCAAATATCGCATCTGTTAATAACAGGATGTGACTACAATTTCATTTCCAACGTCACATAACTGTCATAATGCTACGCTAACCTGTGACCCGTTGGATAAGTGATTGCTAGTCAGCATTGCAACCAACAATAAAGAGTAAGGTTACCAAGCTTAATGCTTAACTGTTGTACTTTTATTCTTTATCGGATTCTTTCTGGACATTAATCCCAGCGCACTTTTCTATGCTATCGCTTCCTTGTAATCGCTACGAAAAGCTCGCCTTTAGCTCTGCTAAGCATTACTTAGCAGAGCTTTTTTTGCCTAATCTTATTTTGCAAATAATGCGCGCTAGCGAAGATTTACCAGCATTCGGTTTGGATTTTCGAGAAGCGCTTTCCATGCGTTAGTAAACCTTGCAATCGTGCCACCATCGATAACGCGGTGATCACCAGACCAACTAATTTGCATAATTTCGCGCGCTTCCACTTCCCCACTTTCATTGAAACGCGGTAACTTCTGCACTTTACCCAAAGCGACAATTGCGACTTCTGGTTTATTAATAATTGGAGTTGCGACAGTGCCACCTATCGCACCAATGTTGGAAATAGAGATAGTTCCGCCGGTCAAATCTTCTCGGTTAACGCGCCCTGCTCGCGCCTGCTCAGTTAGTCTTGCAATATCTAACGCCAGCTCAAGGATTGATTTTGTTTGCGCCTGTTTTACGTTTGGCACTAACAAGCCGATTTTGGAATCTACTGCCATGCCGATATTGTGATCTTCAAAATAGGTGATCTCGCTGCAATCATCATTAACTTGAGTATTCATCAGCGGATACTCGGCAAGTGCCATAGACATCGCCTTCATAAAAAATGGCATCAAGGTAAGTTTGACATTTTGTTTAGCGTATTGCGTTTTAAGTTGCTGACGTAGCGCGATTAACTCAGTCAAATCCAGTTCTTCGCAATAGGTAAAGTGAGGAATACTAGTAACGGAATCTACCATGGCTTTCGCCATCGCCGCTTTAACACCGCGAATTGCCTCAACACGCTTACCGCCAACAGTAGTTGACTTACTGCTAGTAGATTCTGGCTGACTTGTTTGGGGCTGTGTAGCATGTTCCTGCTCCACTTTAACCTGGCTAAAACGAATAACGTCTTCTTTATATACTCGACCTTTTTTACCAGAGCCCTGCACTTGATGAATATTAATGTCTAACTCGCGTGCAACTCGTCTAACGGCGGGGCTAGCCAGAGCTTTTTTACCGTTTTGTGCAACATCAGTACTGGCAATTTGTACGTTACTTTTTCCTGCTAGAGTCGCAATTGCTGACTGAACATCTGCCTGATGATTTTCGTTAGCGGTTTCAAGTAATTTTTCTTTTTCCTTTTTTTCGTCATGGCTAGCAATATTGCCACTCACACCATTACCACTCTCAACATTGCCACTTGGCGCAATAGCAAAAAGTGGTGCATGAACTTTGGCAATATCACCTTTGGCGTAATAAAGCTTAACGACAGTACCAGCACAAATTGCTGGGATCTGCACAAGTGCTTTATCTGTCATCACATCAGCAACAGGTTGATCTTCCTCAATCACATCACCTTCAGCGACTAACCATTCAACAATTTCACACTCAACAATGCCCTCACCAATATCAGGCAAAATAAAGTCTTCTGAGATGCCCGCAGATTGCGGTTCATTGGCAGCAACTTGATTCGCTGAATCTAACGGTTCATCTGTTTGCTGTTCGTCGCTCGTACCCTCATCAGACGCTAAAGAGTCTAATAGGTTTAAGCCAGCATCCAATAATTGCGAGCCTTTAACGCTTTCATTTGTTTTTTGCTTGGCGAGCGAGGCTCCTTGATGAGTTTCAGACATTGAAACAACACCATTTGATTCATTGTCAGCACTTGTTGTATAACCATCGAAAGGTGTCATGGCAAACAAAGGCTCATGTACTTTGGCAATCTCGCCTTGTTGATAATATAGTTTGTCGACCACGCCAGCATGCATGGCGGGAATTTGCACTAAGGCTTTATCTGTCATCACATCCGCAATGGGTTGATCTTCTTCAATCTTCTCACCCTCTGCGACCAACCATTCCACTAATTCGCATTCGACAATGCCTTCGCCAATGTCCGGTAAAATAAAATCTATGCTCATTTGCTATCCTACCTTTAGTAATGCACGCTGCGTTTAATAGCTTCGAAAATCTTAAGATGATCAGCCATATGTTCTTTTTCAAGTGATAGTGGATACGGCGTATCGACACCGCAAACTCGTGCTATTGGTGACTCTAAATGCAAAAAGCACTCATCTTGAATAGTCGCCGCCACTTCACCAGCAAAGCCACCTGTTATTGATGCTTCATGGCTGATTAACAATCGCCCCGTTTTCATCACAGATTGAGCGACGGTTTCCACATCCCAAGGCAGAATAGAACGCAAGTCAATTAGCTCACACGAAATTCCCTCATTGGCAGCCAACTCCGCAGCTTTTTCAATGACTTCCATTTGCGCCCCCCAACCAAGTAAGGTGATATCACTCCCTTGGCTGATCACTTCCGCTTTGCCAATGGGCAACTGATAATCGTCTTCTGGTACCTCTCCTACTGAGGCGCGGTACAAGCGTTTAGGTTCAAAGAAAATGACTGGGTTGTCATCGCGAATTGACGCCAACAACAGTCCCTTTGCTTGATACGGGTTACGCGGCACAACAATTTTTAAACCCGGCGTGTGCGCAAAATATGCCTCTGGTGATTGGCTGTGATACAAGCCGCCGGCAATACCACCGCCATAGGGGGTGCGGATGGTAAGCCGACCGACATTGAATTCATTACCACTGCGGTAACGAAACTTGGCAGATTCATTCACAATTTGATCAAACGCTGGGAAGATATAATCAGCAAATTGTATTTCCGCGACCGGACGGCTACCTTGCGCAGCTAGTCCATTGGCAAACCCCACAATCCCCTGCTCCGCAAGTGGCGTATTAAAACAGCGTGCTTTGCCATATTTCTCTTGCAAGCCAGAAGTTGCTCGAAAAACGCCACCAAAGTGACCAACGTCCTCACCAAAGCACAAAGTGCTATCGTCTTCAGCCATGGCGATATCAAGCGCGTTATTGATCGCTTGCAATAAATTCATTTGCGCCATGGTTAAAATCTCCCTGCGGTAAACGGATAGGCTTCTGGATATTTGTTAATGTGCTCTTTTAGATCTGTTAATTGTTTTTCGAGATGTTTCGGCACTTGGTCATAGACATCGGTGACTAAGTCTTCAACCGGTGGTTTTGCAACTTTTTCTGCAACTTTTACCGCCGCTAGAATTTCTTCGCGCAAGGATTCATATAGCGTTTTGTCACGCGCATCATCCCACCACTTTTGGTTTATTAACCAAGTTTTAAAACGCGCAATAGGATCGTGCGCTTGCCATTTCGCCTCTTCTTCTTTGCTGCGATAGCCTGACGGGTCATCTGATGTTGAATGGGCGCCCAAACGATAAGACATCGCCTCTATAAGCACAGGTGCTTGGTGCTCTAGCGCGTAACTACGTGCCAACTGCATGGCTTTCATTACCGCCAAAACGTCATTACCGTCTATGCGGATCGTTTTCATACCATAACCGACACCACGCGAGGCAATACCATTACCTACGTATTGCTCATCAGATGGTGTTGAAATGGCGTAGCCATTGTTTCGACAAAAGAAGATTACGGGGGCTTGATGAACGGCTGCCATATTCAGACCAGCATGAAAATCACCTTCTGATGCTGCACCTTCACCAAACATACACAAGGTTACGGCGTCTTTCCCTTGCAGTTTTTGACCATAAGCATAACCGGCCGCTTGTGGAATTTGTGTGCCTAGCGGTGATGATATCGTCATGTAGTTTAATTCATTAGAGCCGTAATGAATCGGCATTTGACGACCTTTACCTAGATCTTTTTCATTTGAAAACATCTGATTCATAAAGTCTTCTAAGGAAAAACCACGGTAAATTAAACAGCCTTGCTCGCGATACTGCGCCATGATCATATCTTGCGGTTCTAATGCCGCCGCGCCGCCAACAGTTGTTGCTTCCTCCCCTAACGCGGTCATGTAAAAACTAATGCGCCCCTGACGCTGGGCAGCAATCATGCGCTCGTCAAGCACACGATGAAAAGCAAATGCACGGTAAACCTTTTCAGCTTTTGCTTGATCAAGCTCAGGTAAATCGGCACTCGGGTAAAGTGTGCCGTCTTCTTTTAGGATCTTTAAAATAGGAATAGCAACTGAATGGCCATCGATAAAGGCCGGACTATGAACCTCAGCACCGCTTGGGTACTTTTTAGGCATATGTGTTCTAGCGTTCATATTGTTCTCTTGTTTAGGCAGGCCATAACCGCCAATTTGGGGTTATGGCCTGCATTTCACTACAGAGCTGCCGCACTCATCACTAGGCTTATACCAAGCGTAATAATAAGTATAGTTAACTCGATGAAACTTCAGCTAATTGCCAGAAATATCACGAGCTAAGGCCAAGCCATTCATTATTACTTTGCAAGGCCTTTGATGCTTCGTACTACACCTAAATACGCTATATAGCGACCGCACTTGAGTTCTTAATGACTTTCGATTGCAGACGCTTATTCAGTGAGTTAACGAGTTATATTTTTGAATGTGTTAACTGCCTGACTCCTCGCTCGTTATAGCCTTATTTTTTAATTATGTGGCTGACGAATACGAGTGCATTGGTGCTCTGTAGTATCGCTTGTTGTAACCGCTAAAAATTTACCTTTACGTAAACTTACATTCAAGAGAGCGACGAGAATGAGATGTTTTTGAGCAGAAAATTTGAACAGAAATGTTTACAGTTAAGTAAGTGAAGTCAGTTTATATATCGCTATAAAATAATCAAAAAAGCCCCATAAAATGGGGCTTTGAACGCTGTTTGACGGTTGGTTATCGGCTACTCAATGGTCGTTGGTTTAACCGTCAGTAATGCACGTTGGCCAAGTGCCACATTCGCATTCGGGAAGATGATAGCTTCTCCTTGTGTGCGTACTTTATGTTCAATATTGCCATCGGTGGCAAGCACATAGCCAACTGGAAAATCAGTAAAGTTTTCCGCGTCATCTGCAAAGTTTAAGACAAAACCTTCCGTGTGCTTGTTGATGGTTTGATCAATTTCAAAAATATCAAATGTGCTTTCGTCAAACTCAGCTAGCTCAAGCGGCTGACCTGAAACAAATTTCGTTAATGTCTCTTTCACTTTGGTGAATTTAGCCATATCATTTTGACCAAATGGCATAACTTTGCCCAGCTCTACAGTAAATGCATCGGCGCCAAAGTTATTTGAAGAAAAATAGCTAAACGTAGTTGTCGGAGAATGAGACAATAAAATAGTTGAAACATCACATGCTTGTAAGAAGCAAAGTTGCGACTTCTTCCAAGGCTCGCCATGTCGGAACGGATAAACCGCGAACTTATCGTTTTTAGAGCCGCGAATGGCGGTGTGCAAGTCATAGTGGTAACGCTCGCGTTCGCCCTCTTCGCACAAGTTGTGCTCCCCTAATTGAGTAAAGAAGTTGGTTACCGCTTGCTCGAGTGCTTTTGCGCGATCGCGCTCTTTATTTCGCACATCACCTTCGCTATGTGCACCAGAAAAGAGTCGATTAAGATTCTCTTCTACAAAACGCTCAGCAATATTGATCGCCGCAGGGTTACCAAATAAAAATAATACACGTTCAGCTAATGCCAACTCACCCTTGATTAACTGCCTAATAATGTCAGCGCATATTTCGATTGGCGCTGTTTCATTGCCATGAACGGCGCTCGATAAAACAATGTCTTTTTTGGTTTTTCTGTCGATAGGCTCAAAAGTAATAATGCCAGTATCAAGTACAGAAACAAGTGACTTAGTGTTTGAAGCTTGATGGGTTACTTCGAAACTAAAAGGTGCTGGAAGTGACCATTCATGGTTGCGTGTCAGTGATAAAAAGTCACCGCTTTGTAGTAGTTGCTGTTTCATAGACTCACAGATAGGTTGCTTAACGTTAGATGATGGGCTCACGATTTATCTTTTTTTTCTAGTAATTTTGACATCAATGGCTAGTTGATACTACTAACCACGTTGGGAGAATAATTGCCAGCTTATTGTATTCGATAGCAAAGCGCTGCGAAAGGATAGTAAGCGTAATGGAAGCGCTCACGCGCTGTTAGCTTGAACGGAATTGTTTACGTTTTTGGCTTTTTTTATGCTGTTTTCTGCACTAAGCTTGGCGCTAATGAGTAAAGAAATAGCTTTCCATCATTAACTGCGCTTGCTCAATGTCCAAGTTGGCAATTGCTACACGCTCTTTGCGATGAATGTCCCCAGCTTTATTGCCATAGGCGACTTCCACTTGCTCTGGTTCGACATCCGGCAGTAAAAACACGATTTTCTTATCAAGTGACGGGGCATCTATGGTGATCGCATCAGCAGCCATGCCTTGTTGTCGCAGCGCCTTGTCAATAATGCCCATTAATGTATCCAAGCGCTGATGTTTTGCCATCAGCGCGTCGTTTGCTTTCGCAATCACCTCAGCAAAGGCAGAAAGCTTGGGAGACATTAGATCCCTGCCTTGGCAAAAATATCGCTCACCATGACTTGCGCATCAGCAATAATTTGCTGTAAATGAGCTTCATCAATAAAGCTTTCGGCGTAGATCTTATAGATTTCTTCTGTCCCTGATGGGCGCGCTGCGAACCAGCCATTGGCGGTTTCTACCTTAAGGCCACCAATTGCCGCATTGTTACCAGGTGCATGACTGAGCTTACTCACGATCGGCTCGCCTGCAAGCTCAGTGGCGGTAATTGATTCAGGCTGTAACTGGGTTAGCACAGATTTTTGCTTGGCATTAGCAACCGCCTCAACGCGGCCATAACTTGGTGTCCCCAATTTTTCGGCAAGCGCAAGGAAATGCTGATAGGGATCTTTGCCTGTTACCGCTAAAATTTCTGCCGCTAATAGCGCCATAATGAAGCCGTCTTTATCCGTTGTCCAACAGCTGCCATCGCGAGCAATAAAAGATGCACCAGCACTTTCTTCTCCGCCAAAGGCATAACTTGCTTGATGCAAACCATCAACAAACCATTTAAAGCCTACTGGCACTTCTGACAGTTGCTTATCTAAATCTTTGGCAACTCGGTCAATTAAAGAGCTTGAAACAAGAGTTTTGCCAATTTTGGCACTTTCTGGCCAGTCTCGGTGTGTCATTAAATAATGAATAGAAACCGCTAAATAGTGGTTTGGATTCATTAAACCACCAGACTTAGTGACAATGCCATGGCGATCAAAGTCAGGATCATTGCCCACGGCAACGTCAAATTCGTCTTTTAGCGAAATTAGGCCGGCCATGGCATAAGGTGAAGAACAGTCCATGCGGATTTTGCCATCTTTATCAAGTGGCATAAACGCAAAGCTTGGATCAACCGCCTTGTTTACCACCTTAATATTGATGCCATAGCGCTTAGCAATGACTGGCCAGTAATCAATACCTGAGCCACCTAGTGGGTCAACACCAATAGTCACACCAGCTTTCGCAATCGCTTGCATGTCCAGCACTTGGTCAAGTTGTTCTACATATTCAGTGACAAAGTCACGTTTGATTAAACGTTCAGAAGCCATTGCCTCGCTAAGTGGTAAATCGAGTACATCTTCTAAATCGGCAGCCAAAATTTCGTTGGCGCGAGCTTCTATTTGCTTGGTAATTTCACCCTCAGCTGGTCCGCCATGTGGTGGGTTGTACTTAATACCACCGTCTTGAGGTGGATTATGTGAAGGAGTAATAATCAAGCCATCAGCAACCGTCTCTTCCGTTTTATTGTGGCTAATAACTAAACGAGAAATCACTGGCGTTGGAGTAAAGCCTAAATCTTGCTGAACAACAACATCTACATCATTGGCGATAAGTACACTGAGTGCTGAATTAAAAGCAGGTTCAGATAACGCATGCGTGTCTTTACCAAGATACAGTGGACCGCTAAAACCTTGAGCCTTGCGGTACTCCACGACAGCCTGACATATGGCTAAAATATGGTACTCATTAAAACTCGCTTTTAGTGAGCTACCGCGATGACCAGAAGTACCAAAACTAACCTTTTGTGCAGCGATACTGCTATCAGGTTGAGTGAAAAAGTAATCAGAAACTACTTTTGCGATGTTAATTCTGTCTTCTGGCAAAGATACTTGACCTGCTCGTTCATGTACCGTCATATTGTTCCCTTAATGGTGACTCAGAGTTAGCACTTAATTCTTGATATTTAAGAAATACGTTAGTTTTGGTGTTTCAATACATTAAACAATGATTGGCAACCTGACACGTGTAATTGAAGTGTTGCTTAATCTATCCAATTTATCCGTTCACTTTGCCCATTCACCTTACTCATACACTTTACGAAAGCAATTCGCGAATGCGTTCAGCATCTTTATCTGAGTATCCTAGAGCGACAGCCACCTCAGTGAGCATCATTTTCTTTCGCGTCGTATTTGAGTTAGTAATAACCCAATATGGGCTATCTGGTATTTGACGAGGCTTCGTACTGCTGCCACTTTCGGCCAATGCACTCTCGTTGTCAGCAAAATAAAGACGATCACGGCCACGAATATCGCTGACCACATTAAATTCGTCTTGATGAACACGGTATAGAGCTTGGAGAATCAACAAAAAGCGACCTACCGCACCACGTTGTGTTGCTAACTCTTCTTTATTGATATGATCGAAAACTGTTCCTTTTGGCTTCTTAGCCGGTGCCTCAACTGTTTTAGCTGCAGGCTCTGAGTTAACGGAATTTGAGTCAACCGAGTTTGACTGAGATTTTGGCTTCGGAGAGGTCTGCACAGCAGTATCAATAGCAAGCAGACGACGTAAAATAGAAGAGGCACTTTCGCCAATAAATTGAGTTTGACTGGCAATATATTGATATAGCTCTTCGTCTATTTCGATGTTCTTCATTCATGATCCGTATATTTTTTTCAAGCGCCCCGATTATACTCACGAAGAAAAAATCTCACCAGCGCTAAATCGGCTTTAATGTTGTTTTATATGATCCTTTCGCTCGATATTTAAGCAAAAAGATCTACCTAACAAACTATGCTTGCAAGCGCACTCAGATTTACGAGAGAATTTCACCTATGGTGCGCACAATTAAGCTTACATAGCTGAGCTCAGATAGTTAATCTCGTGTAGATAAGCGTAAAACTAGCGCCAATCTTTACATAAACGTATAACAACACAATCAAAAGAAAGCCTATGTCATTGTTAAATTTTCAGATCCGCGGCGAAGGCCAACCGTTAGTATTAATCCATGGACTGTTCGGTAGTCTCGACAACTTGGGAATGGTTGCTAAGCCTATGGCTGAAGATTATCAGGTCATCAGCATTGATGTGTGTAATCACGGTAGCTCATTTCATCGCAACGACATGAATTACACAACTCTTTCCCAAGACGTTATTTCGGTACTCGATCACCTGAATATTAAACAAGCAGATTTTCTTGGGCACTCTATGGGCGGTAAAATTGCGATGCAAATCGCCTTGTCGTTTAGTCATTATGTTAGAAGCTTGATTGTCGCCGACATTGCGCCAATTTCGTACCCTGCGCACCACCAAGAAATCATCAACGGCTTGCAGCAAGTAGAGGTTCAGATCGCGAATCAACAAATAACATCGCGTAAGCAAGCCGACGAATTACTTAGCCACTACGTTGAAACGCCAAGTGTACGTCAGTTCTTACTGCGTAATCTAACCACGACCGATGGCCAATTGCACTTTAAGTGCCATTTACAAAACATCGCCAACTGTTACCCGCAAATTATGCAAGCGCTTGATCCAAATCAATCTTTTAGTGGAGATACCTTGTTTATTAAAGGTGGTGCCTCTAATTATATTACCGCGCAGCACAGTGATGTGGTTAAACCCATGTTCCCCAACAGCCGAGCCAAAATTATTGCAGGTGCTGGCCACTGGCTTCACGCCGAAAAAACGGTCGCGTTTAACAAGATTGTTAAAGATTTTTTAAACAGATAAGTGATTGGCCTATTGGGTTGTGATATAGTGCCGCCAGATTTTTTGGGGTAGTAAGATGTTAGCAGAGCATTTCGAATTAATAGAGACGATTGGTCTCAATTTATTTTTTGCTTTTATATTTATTTTCATAGGCTTATCGATAAACGATGTCATGAAAAAAAATGATGTCCCCAAAATGGGACAATTCGTTGTCTATTTCGTATTGTTTTTAGGTTGTGCTGGTTTTATTGCCAAAGGCATTATTCAATTTGTCTGGGAAAGTCAGGGCGTTGGCTAACCATGGCAAAAGAAGCAGCAGATTTAACCACTATTGATTTATTTAGTGATGAGAAGCGTCCGGGGCGGCCAAAAACTAACCCTCACCCGCGCAGCGTACAAATAAAAATCAACAAGCGAAATCAGGTCAAACGAGACAAAAATAAAGGTTTAAAACGGGTTGAATTTAAAATTCATCAAAGTTTATTCGACCAGTTAGATGTGCTAGCGAAAGATCAAGGGATCAGTCGTAGCGAGCTGATTGAAAGCATGCTCGTTGACTCGCTAGCCAAGCAAAGTTAAACGAAAGTTAATTAAAAGGTTATAAGTAAATGGCAATTGTAGGTTTATTTTTCGGCAGCGATACAGGTAACACTGAAGCCGTTAGTAAAATGATCCAGAAAAAACTGGGTAAGAAAATGGTTGAAGTCAAAGACATCGCCAAAAGTACCAAAGAAGAAATCGCTGAGTTTGATTTGCTTATTCTAGGAATTCCTACATGGTATTACGGTGAAAACCAATGTGACTGGGACGATTTCCTACCTGACTTAGAAGAAGTTGATTTCAACGACAAGCTAGTGGCAATTTTCGGTTTAGGTGACCAGGAAGATTACGCAGAGTACTTCTGTGACGCGATGTTACCATTAAAAGAAATTGCTGAATCTAAAGGTGCTATTTTAGTGGGTCAATGGCCTACTGAAGGTTATGAATTTGAAGCATCTAAAGCGCTTGTTGATGACAATAACTTTATCGGTTTATGTATTGATGAAGACCGCCAACCAGAGCTAACTGAAGAGCGTGTTGATAAATGGGTTAACCAAATCTACGACGAAATGTGCTTAGCAGAACTTGCTGACTAATAGCGTGTTATCACGTTTTCGAAAAACCGGCCAGCGCCGGTTTTTTTATGTCTTTTTTAAAGTACTCATCCCCTTCAACAAAAAAAGTTCAAAGCTACTTAACCTTAGCTCGGGAGAAGAAATAGTGAAATGCTATTATATTCAAAAACTTACAGCTAAAGGTTTCTTCTAGTGAGATATTTTTACTGATATCAAGGCGGATTTACGCGTCAATAGCAAGCCTATTGCAAGTGAATTCAACAAAGATAGCAGTAAAAATAGCTACTAGAAGTGCATTAGTTATCCCGAGCTGAAGTTACTTATACACAAATGTGTAAACCTCAAGTTAACAAAATGAAACTATAAGTTAACCCTCTAATTTCTTTACTGTTACCCAAATTCTCTTGACCTAGATCAACAAGGAAGTTTGAACCCTTTGCTATAAGATTGCGCTTACCTTTACGCGTGACAAAGGAGTACAAGCGTGAATCAGCAAAAAATGGTTACAGCAGAAGATATCGTTCAAAGAGATGTATTAACCTGCCCGCCATCGGCAACGCTTAATCAAGCCGCATCACTTATTCGTCAGCACAAAACCAGCTCTATTTTAGTTAAAAGTGAGCAAAATGATATTGTCGGTATTTGGACAGAAGCTGATTGCACCAAACTCGATTTCACGCGCCCTGCCATGTTTGAACAATCGATATCACGCTTTATGAGCTCGCCAGTGATATCGGTACAAACTGATACGCCTTTGCAAGAAATCATACTTGAATTTCATCGCCATAAAATAAGACATATTATGGTGACTGATAGCAACAACAAGATGATTGGCATTATCAGCCAATCGGATGTCATTAAACGCCAGCGTATTGAGCACTACCTTGAACTGAGAAAAGTCGAGCAAAGCTACAACCCGCGTATCAAGCTGCTGACTGAGCACGACTCGTTAAACGATGTGGTACAAATTATGGCGAATAAAAAGCATTCGTCAGTGATTATTCAGCACAGCCAAACAGGTGAATACGGCATTATTACCGAGCGTGACTTACTTAAAGTGTTAGCTAAGGGTGACAACAAAAAGCCGCTTTGGGAAATAGCCGCATCACCACTTATTTCAATAGGTATAGATCAATCACTGCTTGAGGGCTACCTGACGCTGCAGCGCTATCGTATTCGCCATTTAGGCGTACTTGATAAGCATGGCAAAATTCTAGGTGTATTGTCGCAGCAAAATATTTTGTCAGACATTGAGCACTCTTATTTTCAGCAGCTTAAAGAAATTATCAATGAGCGTGATCACGCCTTAAGCGCCTCGCAACGTCATCTATTCTTAGCGCAAAAGGTCATTGAATCATCACTTGATGCGATAATGATCAGCGATAAAAATGGCACCATTTTATCAATCAACCCGGCATTCACCTCAGTAACAGGTTATAAACCAAGAGAAGTTATTGGTAAGAATGCCAGCATATTAAACTCTGGCCGCCATGACAGTGAGTTCTACGACAAAATATGGGGTCGTATTGTTGATGATGGTAAGTGGCAAGGTGAAATTTGGAATAAACGCAAAAATGGTGAAATTTACCCTGAATGGCTCACCATTGTTAAAATTGACGATGAAATGACCGGAGAAACTCATTACACCGGCATCTTCTCAGATATTACTGAACGCAAAAAACACGAAGCCCGTATCAAGGCACTCGCCTTTTACGATGAGCTGACCGAGCTACCGAATCGACGACTATTTGCTGACCGACTTGATGTCGCGATTTCAACCGCGCACCGAAACAAGCAGTTAGCAGCCCTATTGTTTATTGACTTAGATCGCTTTAAACAAATTAACGACAGTTTAGGTCACAAAGTGGGTGACGAACTGCTCGTTTCTGTATCTAAGCGTATTGCGAGCTCGGTAAAAGAAGGGGACACGGTATCGCGCTTTGGTGGTGATGAGTTTGTTATTTTGCTCACTGAAATGAACTGCATGGAAGATATTGAAGGGGTAATTAACCGTATCTACCGCCAATTCAATGAGCCCTTCTACCTTGACGGCAAGGAAACCTACGCGACTTGTTCTATCGGTGCCTCAATTTACCCTTTCAATGGCACAACCGCTGATGAACTGCTTAAACAAGCCGATATCGCGATGTACCAAACCAAACAGCACGGGCGTAATGGCTATACGTTTTATCAACGCCAAATGCACGAAAACTTAAACAACAAGCTCACCCTGCAAAACAAGTTGCGAAATGCGCTAAAAGACAATGAATTTCACCTAAGTTACCAACCACAAATTAATAGCGATTCCGAAAAAATTGTCGGCATTGAAACGTTATTGCGTTGGCAGCAAAAGGAACTTGGCAATATCCCCCCTTCAGTGTTTATTCCACTCGCGGAAGAACTAGGCGTTATCGTTGATATTGAGCGCTGGGTATTAACCGAGTCTTGTAAGCAACGCAAAGCTTGGCTAGATAGCGGGCACGATGTTGGCCGCATCGCGATTAACATTTCCGCGATTCACTTTAACAATAATTTGCTCAGCTCAATTATTGCGGCGCTAGAAGCGTCAGAATTGCCAGCCAAGTACTTGGAAATTGAAGTGACTGAGTCTTGTTTCATTGAAAACATCGAAGAAGCAAAGAAGAAGTTACAAGAAATCAAAGCACACGGTATTACCATTGCGCTTGATGATTTTGGTACTGGCTACTCTTCACTCAGCTATTTAACCAAACTTTCAATAGACACATTGAAAATAGATGCTAGCTTTATTCAAAAGACACCAGAAAACCCTAAGGATTGTCAGCTAGTTAAAACCATTATTAATATGGCTGAAAGCCTTTCCATTAATATTGTGGCTGAAGGTGTTGAAAATAAAGCCCAGCAAGGCTTTTTATCGAATAACCATTGTAATACGCATCAAGGTTTTTATTACTACAAACCCGCTGATGCAGAGAGTTTGTTCTCACAAATGAGTCCAGCCTCAAACTCAAACAAACTAAAAATTGTGGAAAATAAATAGGTATTTATGCAACTTACTATCGCCCAAAAGATTTATGCCGCGATCATCTTAACCAGTGTGACTTTGCTGGCCACGACAATCGCCTTTTTCTATCACGATGAAAAAGCCCTGGCAGAAGAGTTAATTGAACAGAACTTGGCAAGTACCGCACAAAACTATTTCGACTCAGTGAACACTATGATGCTGACCGGCACCACCGCCAACAGGCAAATAGTGCAAAACAAGTTGAAAGAGCAAGACGGCATAATTGAAGCGCGGATTATTCGTGCGCCCAAAGTTGCCCAAGTTTATGGTGCAGGCTTTGCCGACCAACAGGTAGAATCTGACATTGATCGCCAAGGGTTGGCCGGCGAGCAAATCACACAGATTTCGCAAAAAGACGGCCGACATGTCATGGAATACGTCATGCCAATCAGCGCCAGCGAAAACTATCGCGGTACCAATTGTTTAGGCTGTCACCAAGCACAAGAAGGTGAAATTTTAGGTGCGGTTAAAATTAGCTATGACTTAACCAAACTCGATAAGAAAATTAAAAGTTCACTTTATCGCGCTTCATTTATTCAAGTACTTATTTCCGTTGTCGGCTTTGGCGCGCTGGGCTGGGTTGTATACAAACTAGTGATTTTCCGTTTACGACGCCTGCGTAACAACATCAATAACGTGGCTGACAACTTAGACTTAAGTAACACCATTAAAGTGCATCATGACGATGAATTAGGTGCCGTAAGTAGTGCACTTAACCACCTCGTAATCAACTTTAGAAGCAGCTTTGAAACCGTTTCTAGCGCGACAGAAAAAATGATTTCTTCAGCTAAAGAAGTTGATGATATTTCAGATATCAGTAAATCGGCTGTATTGTCACAAAAACGTGCAACAGAGTCGGTTGCCACCGCGATTAATGAGTTAGACGTTTCTGCTTCAGAAATTGAAAATAACGCGACCCAAACCGCGCACAAATCTGTTGAAACCAAAGACATTTCAGAGCAAGGTCACAACCTAGCGCAACAAGCTAACGCCGGTATTAACCAACTCAAAAATGAAATTGCTGATAATGCGCAAATGATTGAGCAGCTAAACGCACAAACCAAAGAGGTTAATGTAGTTTTAGACATGATCACAGGTATTGCTGAGCAAACCAACCTACTGGCACTTAACGCTGCGATTGAAGCGGCGCGAGCCGGTGAGCAAGGTAGAGGTTTTGCCGTAGTTGCCGAGGAAGTCCGTTCATTGGCAATGCGCACGCAAGACGCAATTGGTCAAATTCAAGAGACCATTACGAGCTTACAATCAAATGCCGCGCAAGCTGTAGATTCAATGACGAAAACTAGTGAGCAAGCGCAATTGAAAGCGGAAGATGTTGATAATGTGTCGCAACTACTTGTCCAAATTACCGAGCATATTCATGCGCTTGATGACATGAACTGCCAGATCGACAATGCTGCGAAACAGCAAAACTTAGCGGCTGAAGAAATTAACCAGCACATCGTCAACATTAAAGATATTGCCGAGCAATCAAGTGAAGATGTGATCCGCGGTAAATCGGTCAGTGTGCACTTGCTTGAACTTGCTTACGAATTAGAAGAACAAGTGAAACGCTTCAAGCTAAATTAGCGTCTAATCAACATACTCAAGGCGCTAGCGCACACACAAACGAGCTATAAGCTGTTTTATTGTGCAGTTGGTGTGGTTTAAAACACTAAAAAGGGGGACTTATTGTCCCCCTTTCTAATCCGCTAGCGAGAATACTAGTGCGCTAGCGAAAATGTTAATGCGCGATCAAAAGCTTTATTGTGTTAGCAAGCGTTACTTCTCGAAATAACGCTAGTCATTGCGAAAACGTTTTTTTCGACGAATATACAAAGTGCGATTAACCTTAGCGATAACGTCACCTGCTTCATCTTTAATATAAGTGACCACCTCAGGTAAATACTTATCACCATTAGCTGTGTGTTTTTCGATATCTTCAAGCAATTGATCAGTAATGATAAATTCAGCATATACTCGCCCTTTTCCTGGCTTGATAAAATCTATATCTGCACATTTATCCCAAATCAAATACTGCTGACGCATTCTTGCCATTAACATCAACATGTAAAATGGGTCTGTCATCGAAAACAGCGCGCCGCCAAATAAAGTACCGACACCATTGCGATTCCAAGCAGATAATTTCATTGAGACACGCGCTTCGCGAAAGTCATCACTCATATACTCGAGCTTAATTCGAGCAAAAAACAGTGGCGGCCAGATATTGATCAGTAATTTAAATAGCCAAGGGCGAGAATACATTAAATTCATTTACTACTTCCGAAGATTGTGATTAAAAACTCATCGTACCAGTAGATTATCTCAGCTAATTGTTGAAAAAAGCAAAGAAAATTACCTGAGTAGTTAACTAGGGCTTTTATCTCGACTAAGAAACTTCTATAATTTTTGAGAATTATATTTGATAGAAAATATGTATGTCAGAACAAAACGAAGAGCTAAAACGTGCAGGGCTAAAGATTACCTTACCTCGTGTAAAAATCTTAACCATACTGCAAGATCCAAACAATCAGCATATTAGTGCCGAAGACGTGTACAAAATTTTGCTGGAACAACAAGAAGAAATTGGCTTAGCTACAGTTTACCGCGTACTTAACCAATTCGATGACGCTGGTATTGTTACTCGCCATCATTTCGAAGGTGGTAAATCAGTATTCGAATTATCACATAAGAAACACCATGACCACTTAGTGTGCTTAAAGTGTGGCAAAGTGATTGAGTTTGAAGACGATACTATCGAACAGCGCCAACTAGATATCGCTAAAGAAAACAAAATTAAGCTGACTAACCATAGCTTATATTTATACGGTGAGTGTGAAGACGAAACTGCTTGTGAAGCATATCGTAAATCACAACACTAGTTTTCATACATATAGATAACATTAAAAAGGCAACCACCATGGTTGCCTTTTTGTTACTAATCCGAATAGCTAAGTTTTTATTGAAATTGGTATTAAGCCTATTGAAAAAATTACTCAATCATTAGCCAAATTCTCAATACTGGTCTTACGCTCTGCAAAGGTTGGATGCGTGCTCGCCCAATGAAAAGTTTCTAGGTCGTTTTGCTCATAAAGAATTTTCAGCGCTTCAATCATCGCTTCATTACTGCCATAGAGCTCTTCAAGCTTCTGAGCTGCGTATGCATCCGCTTCTTTCTCAAAATCTCTGGAATAAGATAAATTAAGGCCTAAAGTCGAACCCTCGATTAGCAAATCACTAACAACACCAACGTCACCAAACATGAGTGACATGGTTATGTAAAACAGCGATACCCGAATCGTGTTTTCCATCAGGTGATTATGCTGTACATGCCCGACTTCATGTAATAAAACAGCCATTAACTGTTGCTCATTTCCTAATTTAGCAACGAGTGAATCAGTAACAATAATAGAGCCATCCATGAGCGCAAAGGCATTCATTTGATCGCTCCAATAGCGAAAATGCAGTGGATAATCTTCTATCGACAGCGACAAATTTTTCAGTAATCCCTGATAGCTTGTACGCACCCTTTCTTGTTGCTCTGCCGCTAGCTTACTTGGTAAGAACTCTGATTCGTCAAAACTCTCCAACGACGATTCACCAATGGTTTGATAAACCGACTCAGGTATTTTTTCGGCAATGTAAGTGGAGGCGGCGGGCAATAACGCGGTATAGGCACGATAACCGACGACTGACAAACCCAGTAAAACTGCAATAGCAATAAATAGCCATTGTTGCTGCTTTTCACTTAGCTTCATGGTTGTTCGCTGGTTAGTTCACTAAGGGTGTTTCGCATTACCCCGTTATTATATTTTTGCACAATCGATTGGCTTCTAAATAACTGCGGTAATTCAATAACAATCACTAATATAAATAGCACCCAACCGCCGAATTCAAAAAATATAATACCAAGTAACATTGCCAGTAAGTTCAGTGCACCAAACAGGTTTTTACCCAAGTAAAAATGATGCAAACCAGCAAGGAAGAAATAATTTAGTACGGCATAAGTATCGGGGTCTTTAATCCGCTGCTCTTCTGTACGGAAGTATAATTTCTTTAGTTCTGTTGGCAAGGCTGCAATTTCTTTGCGCAGCTCGTCTTCTTCTAATTTTAATTGTTCCATGCTCATGTTTATCACCTTCTCGGGCACTGGGTCGTGAATTTTATTAACGCAATCAGGATCATTACATCGCCTAATTCTCATTAGTCCCAGTTTGATTCCAGTATATGTGCCATGTTTTGATATTGCTTGATGGGTATATTCGGAGCAACTAGGTTTAAAATTACATTCAAGATTAAAGTGTTGCTTGGCGCCACCTTTAGATTGGTAACGCCGAATAGCAGCCAGAATAGCGCGTTGTATCACGCACTACCGACCAAGTGTTACGATCACAGCTTCACGTGACCAGAATAACCAAAAACGTTTATTTTCGATAACTTGAAAAACCACCTGCCAGCCATCAGCAGCTTCTTTGTTTAAGGTAGATTCAAGTTTTTTAAGAGGCAAGCCACTGGCGCCTAAGAAGAGTGTTCCACAGCCACCCTCAACGACATGGATGACTTTATATTCATTGTATTTGCTCATTTTTCTTCCTTTAAAAATATATTACGCTGGGAAGCTAACTAATTGATAATAATAACGCTTTCCCTAGCCAATGAAAAAGTAACGCATTTTCAGATGAAGATCAATATAGTAAGACTTTTACCTAATTCATAGAGTATTCTGTTGCCAATAAGCCAAAGCATTTCAAATCGTGAAACTGCCCTTTCCAGTAGCCACTTTCTCTGCGTATACCTTCGAGTTTAAAGCCTAGCTTTTCAAGTAATGTTTCAGACGCAGAATTACCCGGTACCGTATCTGCTTGAATGCGATGAATTGCGCCACACGCAAGGTCGCCAGCAAATGCCGCTTTGACAATCGCTTGCACCGCTTCGAAAGCTAACCCTTGTCGCCAAAACTTAGGGTGTAAGTCGTAACCTATTACCCCGTTTTTCATCGCGGGACTCCATGAATTAAAACCGCAAGTACCAATAAGTTGGTTTGACTGTTTTAACCTGATCCCCCAGCGAATACCGGTAGCGTCAGTAAAACGTTTTTGGAAAAAATGAATAAGATCGGTCGCTTGTGAAATTTCAGTGAATTCAGACAAATCATAATATTCAATAACTTGTGAGTTTGAGAATAGTTCTAATATGGCGGTAGCGTCATCTTGAGTTAATTGCGTTAGCAGTAGTCGCTCAGTAGTTAATTGTGGAAAGTTCATGATTTACCTTTCTAAGGTTAGTGAAATGATAGCGGCTTTAAAATCAATGACAAGCTACTAATTTAGAGGTTTTAATTAAGAGATTGAAAGAATTTTTATCGGTCAAGAATTAGTATCGGCTAAGAAATAGTCCTACCATAAACAACCTCATGGTAGAAACGCTGGTTTTTATAGACAGCTTTAGGAAAGTAGCCTTGTTGTGTAAAACCGCACTTTTCGAGTACTTTGGCAGAGCCTTGATTCCCTTCAAAGACGCTAGCCTGCAATCTCACGAGCTGAGTTGCCTGCTGAAGCTCTTTAATTAATAAACACAGCGCATTAGTTGCATAGCCTTCGCCCCAAAATTTTTCGGCTAACCAATAGCCTACTTCACCGCTATATTGATACTCGTGTTGACCTGGCTCAGCGCCAATACAACCTGCAAGCTCGCCATCAACGGTAATCGCTCGAATTAAACCGTTGCGGCTGCCTGTAGTAATCCACCATTTTGCATCTTTGGCAGTGTAAGGATTAGGAATGCGTGATGACAGGTAATGAAGAACTTGAGGGTCGTTTAAGTAGTCAACTAAAAGTAATTCATCTTGCGCTTCAAAAAAACGAAGCTTTAGCTTGGTGGCTGGTAAAACATCCATGTGGCAATCAACGGGCTAGATTTTTCTTTAAGCTAACAATACTTAATCGGCATATCAACTATAAAGGTCGTTAATTATCAATTAACTGGCATAAAAAAAGAGGAACTATGTTCCTCTTTTCTTTAAGCTGATTCAGCACATTATTGATGTGTACTAGCTACCCACAATTGGTGTGTTATTAGTCGCCAATTTTAGCCCAAGTATCTCTTAGGCCAACAGTGCGGTTAAACACCAATTTACCTTCCTTAGCTTCCTTGTTGTCTAGGCAGAAATAGCCTTGACGTTCAAATTGAAACGCTTTTTCTGGCTGCGCCTGTGCGAGTGAAGGTTCAACTTTAGCTGTGTTGATTGTCACCAACGACTCGGCATTTAATACCGTATGAAAATCATCAGCGGCACCAGGGTTTGGCACAGTAAACAATCGATCGTATAAACGAACTTCAGCATCAAGTGCTTGTGCAGCGCTCACCCAGTGAATAACACCTTTTGGCTTAGTGCCATCTTCAGGGTTTTTACCTAGGGTATTTGGATCGTAAGTACAGTAAACCGTGGTAATGTTGCCTTCATCATCCTTATCACAACGAGTTGCGGTTACCACGTAAGCACCGCGTAAACGCACAGCTTTGCCTAGTACTAAACGCTTGTACTTTTTATTCGCTTCTTCACGGAAATCTTCCGCTTCAATAAGGATTTCTTTTGAAAACGGTACAATGCGATCGCCTTGGCTTTCATCGCTTGGGTGGTTTTTCACCGTCAGCTCTTCAACCTTGCCTTCTTCGTAGTTCTCAATCACCAATTTAATTGGGTCAAGTACCGCCATCGCACGAGGTGCGTTGTCGTTTAAGTCTTCACGAATACAAGCTTCTAGCACACCCATTTCAACAGTGTTATCCATTTTGGTCACACCGATGCGCTTGGCAAACTCGCGAATTGACGCTGGCGTATAACCACGACGACGGAAACCTGCAATCGTTGGCATACGTGGGTCGTCCCAACCAGACACCAAGTTTTCTTCGACCAGCGTATTGAGTTTACGCTTACTCATTACCGTGTATTCAAGGTTTAAGCGCGAGAATTCATATTGACGAGGCTGTGTTTCAATCGAAACATTATCAATAACCCAGTCGTATAGACGTCGGTTATCTTGGAATTCAAGTGTACAAAGTGAGTGCGTAATACCTTCGATAGCATCCGATAAACAATGAGTAAAGTCGTACATTGGGTAAATGCACCACTTATCACCCGTTTGGTGGTGATGAGCAAATTTAACACGGTAAATCACAGGATCGCGCATACACATAAAGCTTGAGCTCATGTCGATTTTTGCACGCAGTGAACATTCACCTTCTTTGAATTCACCGTTTTTCATTTTATCGAATAAGGCTAAATTCTCTTCAATTGAAGTGTCGCGGTAAGGGCTATTTTTACCCGGCGCTTTTAACGTACCGCGATATTCGCGCATTTCTTCACCATTTAAGAAACACACATAAGCTAAGCCTTTTTCAATTAGTTCAACTGCATAGCCATGTAAGCGATCAAAATAGTCTGACGAGTAACGAATATCGCCAGCCCATTCAAATCCTAACCACTTCACATCTTCTTGGATAGAATTAACGTAGTCGATGTCTTCTTTTTCTGGGTTAGTATCATCAAAACGCAGGTTACAAAGGCCTTGATAGTCCTGAGCAATACCAAAGTTCAAACAAATAGACTTGGCATGACCAATATGCAAGTAGCCATTTGGCTCAGGCGGAAAACGAGTTTGCACATGATCGTGCTTACCAGCACTTAAATCAGCATCAATAATTTGACGAATAAAGTTAGTTGGACGGTGTTCAGTATCCGACATCCAAAGGGCCTCTAAACTAAAAGAAAATAACAAGATAATAGCTCGGCATTATATACCTAAGCCGAGCTAAGATGCGAGTTTCCAATGGCAGAAAATCGGAAGAATCAGGATTAACAATATTTACTTTTCAATGAGCACAAAAGCGATTATTCAAAAAGCGCTTTCATCCGCTCGTTAAGCTCTTGTTCGTCAACATCTTCAATATGTGTAGCAATTGTCCAAACGTGACCATAGGGGTCTTGCAGGGTGCCCGCTCTATCACCATAAAACTGATCGACAACTGGGCGCAGTTCTTTAGCGCCAGCCGCCAGAGCTTGGGCAAATAATCCGTCCACATCTTGGTGATAAATCATTAGACTGACCCCTGCTCCACCCAACGTTTCAGGGCTAATAAACCCCATTTCAGGGTGTTCATCTGCTAACATAAAGTGAGAATCGCCTATTTTAAGTTCAGCATGAGCAATACCACCGTCTGGGGTATTAAGCTCCAACACATGCTCAGCGCTAAAGGCTTGTTGGTAGAAAGCTATTGCTGCTTTGGCATTCTTTGCCACTAGGTAAGGCGTAATGGCGTGATAACCATCTGGAATTGCAGAAACAGACATATTCGCTCCTGATAACGTTTTTTAACGAGTATTATTGTAGTTGATAAATTATAATTCAGCCTATGCAGCAAAATGGCTTTACCCTAAAATTTAAGAACACTCGCTTAACCATATTGGCGAGTGTTTTATGCGTATTGATTACGCTCATATTTTCACATCGCAGCTACGCACAAAAGAACGCCGAAACCAAGGCACAAACTAATACACAAACCAAGGCACAAACCATCACACTTGCCGTCGGCCACGACCATCAAAACATGCTTGAAAACCGTTATGATATCTACAAAGCCAATTGGGACGCATTGAAGATGGGCTTGAAAGATATGGGACACGAGCTAAAAGCAAGTGCCGCTCCTTGGGCGCGAGCAAAAGCTTATGTTCAATCAGGCAAATTAGACGGTTTATTTATTGCTGCTCGACTGCCAAAGCGCGATAAGTGGGCAGAATTTACCGATACAATTGGTTATGAAATTTACGGTTTTTTTGAACGGCAAAACTTTGTGCCACCCGCCCAAATCTATGCGGGTATTCGTTTAGGCGGCGAAGACCGAGTGTTATCTTATATTCCACCTGAAAAACTCTTTTATGTGCCAACCGCCCAACGCGGCCTAGAATTGCTAAACCAGGGTAAAGTAGATCGCTTTGCGATGTCGTATGGCTATGGCGAGTACTTGCTAAAGACTGAGCTCAAAGATTTTAAATCGAATATCAAGTTTAATCCTAGCGAGAGTGAAACCCGAAGCTTGCATATTGCCGTGTCAAAACGTCACCCGAACAAAACGCAAGTATTAAATATACTTAACAAAGCCATTGCCCATAGTATTGCCAAAGGTTACTACCAAGCAGCAATGGAGAAAAATAAAGTGCCTAAACGTATGTGGGTACATTCTGTAGCAAGCATTAATTAACACGCCGTTTCATCTACAAATTCACCTACAAAGTTGGCTCCAGCTGACTTTTACGTGCTAACTTTTACGCGATAAGTTTTTCGTACATCGCTTTTACTTGCAGGTCGCCGAAGCCATAGATGCCCATTTGCTGAGAAAATTTTCTAAAAACTGCGCCAAATTCTGCAGTTTGATGATCGCTCGACGCCGACAGTTCACTGATAATCTCTCGTAAAACGCGTTCTGGCTTGCCCAATCCTTGACTATCAGGTGTTCGTGCTAGTTCAGCGTTAACGGCAGCTTGCACGAATGAAAAACGCTCGCCAAGTGCATTGGCAAATTGAGTCATTTCTGCATAATTTTTTACCGCATAGGCAAGCCATAATTGAGCAAAACATTGAACTTCATCAACCGTCAACTTAACAGCCTTATCCAAGGCATCCGTTAGTTCATTATCAGACATGTTGGCAAAACTGTATTCATTCCCTTGATTAGGCGTCACCAAATAAATGTCTTTAGCCGATGTTGTGGCGAGAAAATTCAGACAAAACCATAAGTTGCATTGGCAAAAAAGATCATGTTCAAACCAGCAATAAATTTTATCGCCAGAAGTCACACTTGCTAGTTTTGTAAACATTGGTACCACATAGCTAAAATAATCAGGAAAGGTATTATCTACCGCATATTGCTTCAAATATTCGGCTCGTTGCTGATAGAGCTTTTCGCCAACCTTAGCTGTTGAAGGCCCATCAATCAAACACTCTCGCATCACCAATTGCTCGCCATTAATAGTGGCAGGAAAGCGCTGCTGTAACGCATCACCATTCAGTAAATGAATAACTAAGCTGTTGGGTTCTGACATCTCGATTCCTTTTATTTGCTTTACTGTGCTTTACGTTATTTGCATCAAGCTCACTTCATCAAGCCAACTTCATAAAATAAGCGCCATTATTTTCAGTGACTGCATAGCGAGTATAGAGCACCTTATTTTTGTGCTCTACCCTTTATCTAGGCTAGTTCTAAATGAATAAACCATTTTCAAAAGAGATTAATAACTGCGCCTTCGCAATACCCCCAACTCAGCAATTTAGGACTATAATTATAATCGGTTTAGGTAACCAAATTATGCCAGCAAGTTATGCCAGTATGGTATCGCGTATTGTTGCTGCTTATCGATAAGCTTACCTTCACAACAATTACGTGATGTTGCATAAAACATCACGTTAGCTTTCAAGTTAAAACATAGTGATAGAGCTTGACGATATACATTTGTGGCAAACGACCATAACTTGAAATAAGGTTACCGCGTTCACTTGTGGAGGTGATTATGACTATTTCTACAAAATTAATGGATTATATGGCAGATCAGAGAATTGACTACCAAACCATCAAACATAGCCATTCAAATAGTTCGCTTGGCAGCGCTATGAGCGCACAAATACCGCTGCAAAATTTAGCCAAGGCCGTGCTATTAAAAAATCATGAAGATCGTATTGTGATGGCAGTGTTACCAGCCAATCGCAAAATTAGTATTTCGGCGATTAATGATCAGCTAATGGGCAGTTATCGACTGTTAAAAGAACAGGAGGTTTATCAACTATTCAGTGATTGTGAACACGGCGCAATACCGCCAGTTGCTGAAGCATTTAATATGACCAGTGTGTGTGATAACGAGCTTGATCTGCTCGACTTTGTTTACTTAGAGGCAGGCGACCACGAACACCTACTTCAAATATCACACGGTGACTTTGAAAAATTGGTAAGTCGCTGTATGCACTTAACCTTTAGCCATGAGGTGTTTCACTAACGTTTTGCTCGCTACGAAATAACGCTCGCAGCACACAAAAAAACGGCAGCTTTTTAGCTGCCGTTTTCTATTCGGTAATTTATGCGTGAACCTAGAGTGGCAAAATACGTTTTATTTAGCCCAGTAAGCTTGCTCTAGGCTATCTTCTCGCTCTGGTAATCCACGAGATAAACGTGGCGAGTGCTGAACAAGTACTTCGTAACTTGCGCGGTTAGCATATTTACTCATTTGCGATAATGACGAATATGTTAACGCTGATTGAATATGCTTGCTTGAATTTTCAACATTGCGTTTGTGATAAACATTCGCACTTAGATCATGCAAAATTGCCGCTAAGGCGGCATCGCCAGCGCCATTGGTATTCTTAATCGAGTCTGGACCACCCATGTAAGGCGCAGTATGCGTGTAAATGCGAATTGGTTGTTCGCAATCGCTTAAGCGCATTGGTCGAGAATATTCATAGCGATTGAAATCTGGCACATGACCCGGCATTAGCGGGTATTCAGTTTCGCGTTTGAATTTATCATCTACATAGCCTGCCATGTATAAACCTTCAGGGCCAGCAGTACAGATAACTAAATCAACCCAATCTAAACAACAATCAGCCGCTTGCAGTGGATCGCTATACCCCGTAATCGCGAGCGCTTCTTCTTCATTCATGGTAAGCACATTAACGTGCTTTTGCACAAATTCTCGCCAGAATTCTGGCTCTTTCTCGATCAGGTGTTTAGTGCCTAGTGTTAGTACCACAGGAACATTAGCTGCATTAGCGCACTCTACCGCTTTAATTGCCGCCTCGGTCATTGTATCGCCAGGCTGGGTGCGCATTAAATATGAACTAATCACTAAAGCTGATGCATTAGCGATCAACTCTTCATTAATTGATTCTGGACGCAAATGGTTAATTAGACCGGCATTAATACCAAATGTACGCTCGCCTGAGTCATCAATGAGTGTGAAACAACGACCGATTGGCCCATCAACTGGTTGCAAATGATTCAAATCAACACGAGAAGATGTGTTACTTAAAAAGCGGTAAGCGTAATCACCTACTTTAATATTGTTTGACATCACGCCCAATAACACAGAGCGATCATCTGCTAGTACAGAGTAATTATGGATAGTGTTGGCAATTGTACCGCCAGCAAATTCATAATTCACTAAGGCTTCATCTTTTAAGCGATTATATAAGCGCTCGGTTACATCATCAGATATCACTTGTGACATACCGCGCTGCAGACCAAATTCATCTAAAAACGCTTGATCTACTTTTGCTTCAATATCGACTAGGGTTTGATCAATACCGACAATGTAATTTCTGACTAATTGCGAGGCACGATTAACTTGGTTGGTTAATGGGTTTTTATTGTCGACAGGAAAATAATGCTTGTGCTGTCGGCGACCGGGAAACTTCATGAAGCGTAAACTAGGTGAATAATCAGGGGCGCGATTATAACGTAATTGCTTTTCAATTTCCTAGCCATTTCACGGTGATTTACGTGTGCTAATGGCTTTATCGGCATACTTACCTAACGCACCTACTCGGCACAAAGCACATAAATGATTATTTTATCGTTATTTTTGTTTGTTATATTCACCTGAGGGAAGTAAACAAGCGCATGAAAAAGAAAAGCACCAGCCAAATCAATGACAGGTGCTTTATGTGTTTTCAGCGTTTATATGGCGTTATGTAGAATTCATCACTGTGCTGACGACATACTAGCGGCGACTTACCAAGATGACGTCACTCGCTTTGTCTTCTAGTGACTTTACTTCAATAAGTTGTCGTTTCGGAAAATGTGTGACCGTTGCCAATGCATCACGTTTAGTTTCGAATGTTTGATTAGCTAGCTGATTAAAAAATTCAGCGTTATCACTGTTTTGAGCAATTGTTGCAGCAACACAAGCTTGGTCTGCTGCTAACGTTTCATTATCAACACAATTCCAAATTTTGTCGTTACCAGCAATTGCTGACTGACTCACTGCGACTGTGGCAACTACTGCAAGAATATGTTTGATCATAATCGACCTCCGTTAACCATCTATGGAGTTATATTATCAAACAGACCATAAAACCACCTAGCATATTTTTATGACAACTATATTACAGTGAAAGTTAATTTATTAATTCTTGATGTAAATTTTATAAGACCTTGTTTATTAATGCCTTTTAAATCTTTAAATCAAAACACATCGAACTGCCTTGTTAATTTTGAACCTTAGATTTACGCCTAAATTGGCGAGGTTGATGTTATATTTCGCTAGCCGTGCTAGATCTATACTCATGTTTACTTTCTAAATGTTGATGTTATTGAGCAACAAGCTTAGTAATCCACCGTTCAAAGTGTTGCACTTTAGCAAAAGAAAAATGATGACTAGGAGCGACTAAATACAAAGCGTGCTCCGTTTCAAAACGATAATCTAGCAATTCAATTAATGTGCCATCGGCTAAAAAGTTGCTGACTAAAGCGCGGCTTACAAAAGCCATTCCTTTGCCCGCTAGCGCGTATTGTACTAAAGGCAAGGAATCACTTGTTCGTAAGCTTATGTTAAGTTGCTCACGGTTTATTTTGCACTTAGCCAAAAACTGTACGATTGCCTTTTGATATTCATCACTGGTGTCTTCTAGCAGTGGAATCGATAATAACTGCTCGACCTTTGGTGGTTCCTCACCAATTAGCGTGCTGCTTGCAACAAGCACAATATCATCATCAACGAGCTTTCTACTTTCTAAGCCAACGTAGTTACCTTTACCTCGCCTGATCGCAATATCTAAATTCTGACTCGCAAGATCATCCAATTTATTATTGGGTGAAAACTGAATATGAATATCCGGGTGAGCAGCATTAAATTGATCAATATTAGGGATTAAGATAAGCGAAGTCAGTGAATGAAAGGTTGTCAATCTCAGTTCATTTGGGTTGCTCGATTGGCTAAGGCTTGCAAGGCCCTGCTCGAATTGATTGAACCCCTGCACAATATAAGGAAGTAATAACTCACCTTGCGTGGTTAATACGGTTTTACCTCCGTGGCGATCAAATAACTGACAACCAATACTACCCTCCAAAATCCTAATTTGCTGACTTACCGCCGCTTGCGTCACGAATAAAGACTCTGCCGCTGCTTTAAAGCTGCCTTGCTGTGCAGCCAACATAAAAAAACGAAGTGCCTTAAGCGGAATATGCATGCTTATCCTCTTTTGTTTTTTCCTAACCTGCTCGTCATCAAGCTTTTGAGCTAGCTTTTCATCCAACTTTTAATCTGGCTTTTCAGCCGACTTGTCGTGCGACTATTCGTTCAAAAACTCTTTCTGCCAGTTACAGCACTCAACAGCCAGCACTTAAGAATTACTTAACTCAAGTTAACTTATTATCGTTTGTTTTACCAGACTCGACAGGCCAAACTTTGACCGTCGCAAATTAGTTAGCGCTAGCATTAAATTCACAAAGTTGACGCTTTTCAGTGAATAAAAGAGAGAAGTGCTAACTCACTTAAATTCATTCACATAAGCAACAATATTTGGGGCTAAATATGAAATATTTTACACTACTAATACTGTTATCTATCGCTACTAGCCTTCTAGCTGCAAGTCACAATAGTAAATTGGAGAAGGTTTATAGTCATCAAGGCTACCCCTACAAACAACTGATTAATCGTGCCAATAAAGTTAAGCTTAGCTTTACTGAGGCCAAATTAAATAGCACAGTGACTTGTCGCGTGCTGGTTCAGTTGAATAATCAATTGTTCGAATCGGCGCAAGTGTCTGTCACTCAGCAAGCCTTTACTGAAAAACCGTTGGCTAGTTGTTTAGATCGTCAGCAAGCGAAAAAGCTCTTGGCTGCCTCATTTGAGTGATTGGCTTTTGGTTTGCTTAGTTAGCTTGATTGTTTAGCTGGCTGGCTTGATTAATTAGTTTGGTTGGCTCACTTGATTGCAGTAACCGCAGCGTATGAAGAATACTCAGAATAGCTAAGGCGACAACGAGTTTATGTTATCGTCTTAGCTTTTTTTAGCAGCTAAAGCTGACTGAACTGTCTTGTTTAGAACTGATAAAAATAGAAAGGATAGTTTTTTATTCGCTTATTGACCTTGTTTAAAGGCTTGTTTTGCTTTTTCCATCGCCTCAACATCTAATCCCAATTCTTCAACGGCTTCTTTAATTAAGCCAGGATTGGTCATCACTTGCATCATTACTGGTTGTAATTGTTCTTGTGGGATCCCAAGGCCAGCAATAGTATTCATCGCCATTAGAGGGTTGGTTGTTAATTCCGCAAAAATTCCTTTGATTTGATCTTCAGCAATGTTATTCGTTTGTAAAACTTGGATAATTGGATTCATTAATATAGCTCTTTGTATCAGAAAAAACTTAACCATTATAACGGTTGTAATTTTATGATTCGAGCAGCAACTATATGTACTTATTTTAGGTATGAAAAAGCGTATTCAAGCCGTCAAAAGTTACACTGTATAGTGAGCGGTAACTAAACCCTTGCAATGCAATATTTGGTGCTATAGTTGAATAAGTCGTTGTGTATTGACCAAAAATAAAAGGGAATAGAATAATGCGAATATTAGTCGTTGATGATATGGACTCAATGCGTCATGTAATGATTCGTATGCTTAAAAGTATCGGTTATGAACAAGTCGAAGAAGCGGTTAACGGCATACAAGCGTTAGATTTACTCAAAGCTCGACAATATGATGTCATCATAACCGATTATCATATGCCCAAATTAGACGGTTTCGGATTACTTCAGCGTATACGAGGTAACGAGTCGCTAGCGCACATACCTGTACTTTTAGTGACTTGTGAAGATAAGCGCAGTGAGGTTGAGCTATTTATTAAAGCTGGTGTTAACGGCGTAATGTTTAAACCTTTCACCGCCAACACGTTAATCAAGCAGCTCAATTGGATCAAAGAGTCGCTGGTGACCAAGCAAACGGCGTCTGCTGGCTAAATTTACGCTAATGAAAACCAGTATCGCGCTAAGCGATGCTTGACTGAAGGGCTGAGTCGCTAAACTTAGCATCGGCACTGCTTAGCTGTATTTCTCACGGAAAATATCAATTAGCGCTTTCACTTTTCGTGGCAAGTATGACGAAGAAGGATAAATCAGCGTTAAATGCTGCTCTGGGTAATTCATCCCTGTTAACACCTCCACCAAAGCGCCCTGCTCTATCGATATTCTAGTATTGACTTTCGGTAAAAATGCTATGCCTGTGCCCGATGTTGCCATGTTCAAAAGCACATAAAGATCATCGGATTTTAGTGCAATATTAAGATGTGGAGCTAACAAGTCGGCATTGTATCGATTGGTTAAAATTCGATGCTCTTTTAAATCAAGCGGTGATGATATTTTGTTGTGGCGAGCCAAATAATCTGGCGATGCAACAAGGTGGCAACGGTATGGCAATATACTGAATTGAACATAACTAGTGTCAGCCACTTTAACCACACTAGGTAGCACTTGAATATCGAACGACTGGCGCTTTAAATCAACGCCCTCTTGGTAGTTTTCAACTTCAATATTAATGTCTGGATACGTTTCAATGTATTCCGTTAATATATTGTTGAATAAGTTAGTACTCATTAGCGCCGAGGGTATCGCAATACGCAATTTCCCTGATAGCTCGTCTAAGTCTCCTGCCAGCGCATTCACACCTTCGAGTATTTGCTCAAGTGGCTGCTTGGTTAAGGCAAACAACTCCTTACCTTGAGTTGTTAATTCAATGTTACGAGTTGTACGAATTAGTAACTCAGTACCAAGCGCTTCTTCCAACATTCGCAATCGACGACTAACCTTCGAGCGCTGCAAACCGTTGGCATGTGCCGCCGCGCTTATGCCTTCATGCAGAACTGTTTGAGAAAATAAGTAAATATCGTCTAGATTAGCTTTCATTGTCCTATTTTTAGCACTTATGTGTGTTGTCTATCATTCTACTGCACAACTGAGAATATATATATAATTCGCGTGATTTTGGTAACTGAGGTAACAGTTTTGTCTGCTGAAAAAACGTTTAAGCGCTGGATGGGGTCATTAATTGTCCTATTTATTTTACTATTTGCATATATTGTTGTTGCAGATCGCCATGCGCCACTAACAAGTGAAGGTCGTGTACAAAGCTATGTAGTTCAGCTATCACCTGAAATCACAGGTAACGTCGTTGACGTGCATGTTCACAACAACCAGCAGGTCAAAAAAGGCGACGTTATTATCTCGATTGATCGCCGTAAGTTTGAAATTGCGTTGGATAAAGCCAAGCTATCCTTGCAGTCGGCCATTGATCAAGAGAACACCCTTTACTCGCAACGTGAAGCAGCACAAGCGCGAATCGCACGTGCTAAAGCGACCTACAATAATGCTGAGCTTGAACATACCCGTATTGAAAAACTATTTGGCCAAGCCTTAATTTCAAAAGCGCAACTAGACAACGCGCTTGCCGCGTTGCAAGTTGCTTCAGCAAACCTAAGAGCTGAGCAAGAGAGCCTCAACGTCGTTGAAAGCCAATTAGGTGAAGCACGCGGTCAAAGTACTCCAGTTAAAATCGCACGCAATAGCATTGAACAGGCAGAGCTTGACTTGCAGTACACGCAAATTCTTGCGCCAAACGATGGTATCGTCACTAACTTGCAGGTACAAAAAGGTACTATCGCAAGAGCCAACCAACCAATCTTAACCTTTGTTCCAACTGAAACTATGTGGGTAACGGCAGACTTTCGTGAAAAGTCGTTGGCCAATACCACACAGGGCAACGGTGCTTTTGTTACCTTTGACGCTTTTCCGGGCAAAATTTATCGCTTTAGCTTAGCAAGCCGAGATTTTGGTATTTCAGCCGTACAGCAAGCGCCTGATGGTAAACTAGCAAAAGTTGAAGTGAACAATCGCTGGGTACGAGACGCGCAGCGTATTCGCGTTAACTTTGACAGTGAAGATGAATTACCTTCAGGCTTATTCGTGGGCTCACGTGCAACGGTGACCATCTACCCAAGTAATAGCGATTTCTGGTCAATGATGGCAAAAGCACAAATTAAATTAGTGAGCTGGTATCACTACATTTACTAAGGCGTATTGACGGAGCTATTGGCATGAAAGCAATGCGTATTTGGTTTGTCAGCTCACTTGGGTTGGCACTGAGCATGATTTTCGACTGGAACTACGGCTTCTTGGCCGTACTCATTCCAGCCTTCGTGCTTAACTTAGAAAAAGGTTTTGGCCTGCCATTCATTGTCATGCTGGTGTTTTCCATCATTTTTGGCTCAGCCGAAGCAACCATTATTCTCGAGCTATTCCAAGCGCATCCGTTATTACTCACCGGCGCCGTTGCCATCTTTATGCTGATAAAATGCATTGCCATGATGCACCAAATTACTTACTTATTTGGTTTTATGGGGATCTTTATTGGCTCTATGGTGTTTAATTACGCCAGCTATGACTACTTTGATATTACCGATTTTAATATCAACATGTGGATTATCGCACTCATTAGTGTCCTCAACTATTTACTCGCGCACTGGCTGTTTTCTGATCCCAAGGGCACTGAACCTGCGCCGGAAGAAGACCCTTTTGCCGCCAAAACGGAAGCGGAAAAAATTGCACAAGTTGCAATGGGCTGGGTTGTTGCCATGAGCTTATTCTTTGTTTTCCAAACTATGGATCTTATTGATTCACTACCAGTACTTGTATCAGTGGTTATTATGCTGTCACCACTGAGTCTGCAAGGTGGTATTGGCGTTGGTAAAGTGCGTGTTATTGGCACGGCACTAGGTTGTATTATGGGGCTTGTCCTGCATGTAATGTTAGGCAAATGGATAAATAACCCACTGCTATTCTGGCTTGGTTTCACTATTTTGATGGGCGTGATTAGCCTGCTATTTAACAAAGGCATGATCCCATCGGCGATAGGCTTTTCGGCGACATCAGCATTTTCAGTTCCGTTGACAACCGCATTTATTCCAGGCCAGCAAGATGCCACCTTCTCAATTCTCTATCGCTTTAGCTCTATCTTTGTTGGTGTTGTGGTTTTGGTCATGGTGATGACCGTTGCCCACCAAAGCATTAACAAGTTTATTATTGGCCCTAAGCAAAAGCGTGCAGCGCGCAAGCTTGGCGATAAAAAGCCAGCTTAGCCAATGCTCTGAAAGCTGAGTTGAAAAAAATTTAATATCAAAAACTTAAACGTAAAAAGGCGAACTTAATTGTTCGCCTTTTTTGTACTTCTTAAGTTAAAACGGACTAACTTAAACGGCTTGTGCATCAAGCTCTTTGTTGCTACTCGCATTCTCATTAAAAACAGGGTAATCGGTATAACCGATATCGGTACCACCGTACATCGTTGTTGGGTCAACAGGGTTTAATGGCCAATTATTGGCGATGCGTGTCGGTAAATCGGGGTTAGCAATAAAACCTCGACCAAAGCCAAAAATATCACCCAGATTTTTCGCTAACATTTGCTCCGCTCGTTTTGCGGTGTATTTGCCAGCATACATCACCAAGCCATCAAAGTTATCTCGAACACCTTGGTAAAAAGCGTCTGGTAAACCTGAAGCCCCATCCCAGTCAGCCTCGGCGAGTGATACATAAGCAATACCAATGCTGTTAACTGTTTTCACCGCTTCGATATAAGTCTGTTGAGGGTCACTTTCGACTAACCCCAGGTACACCCTATCTTCAGTGGTACTTTCAAACAGTGGCGCAAAGCGAACACCAACTTTGTCTGGCCCCATAACATCAGCAACCGCTTGGGTGATTTCTTTCAAAAAGCGCAAACGATTCTCCAAACTACCACCGTATTTATCGGTGCGCTGATTGGTATGCTCAGAAATAAATTGGTTGACGATATACCCATTGGCACAATGTAACTCAACACCGTCAAAACCCGCCGCTTTCGCGTTTATCGCTGCTTGTTTGTACAGGCCAACAAGTTCTTCTACTTCGCTGGTCGATAATGCCCTTGGCTGGCTTGGCTCAGCTAATGCGCCTTGACCTGGGGCAGTTTCAATGAAAACGCTTACTGCATCTGCGCGAATTGCAGACGGTGCGACAGGCGCATCACCATTTGGCTGAAGCGATGTATGCGAAACACGGCCAACGTGCCAAAGCTGCGCGAATATTGTACCGCCAGCTTGGTGCACGGCATCTGTCACTAAGCGCCAGCCAGCAACTTGGGCTTCACTATAAATACCAGGTGTCCAAGCATAGCCTTGACCACGAGGTTCAATCTGAGTTCCTTCGGTAACCATAAAGCCGGCGCCAGCACGTTGAGTGTAATATTTCGCCATAAGCTGGTTGGGAATATCACCCGGTTGTGAGCTACGAGAACGGGTTAATGGAGGCAGTACAATACGGTTGCGTAATGAGTATGGCCCTAAATTAACAGAGCTAAATAATGAGGAATGCTGCATTTTATTTCCTGTAGCGAATTTTGTATGGAATTTTAGATTCGCCAAGATACAATTAAAAACAACTATTAACTGTTAGTGATACAAGTGAATCTTTTATCTAAAATTGATATTCGACAATTGCAGGTGCTCAAAGCCCTGCTGGAAAAGCGCAACCTGTCAAAAGTAGCAGATCAACTTGGCATCAGTCAGCAAGCTGTAAGCGAACAACTAAAGAAGCTTCGCCACAATTTTGATGATCGCTTATTTATACGCACCAGTAATGGTGTTGTGCCAACGCCATTCGCGCAATCACTGCAAACAAAAGTGACTAGAGCACTGGCGAGCATTGAAGATCTTTTGATCGCAGAAGAGTTCGACCCAAAAACCATTAGTACAACATTTACAATCTGCTCTACTGATCTTGAGCAAACCGTGATACTGCCAAAATTTCTTACCCTATTGCGCAAACATGCGCCCAAGGTGAAGCTGGCAGTAAAAACATTAAGCCTAGATGATATCGACTCTAGTTTGCTTACCGGCAAGGTGGATTTGGTAATAACTAACCCGATGTTTGCACCGAATAACTACCCGAGCACAACGCTTTATCAAGAGCAATATTTATGTGTTGCCTCGAAAGATAACCAAGATATAGCTGTTCAGTCGAGCATTAGCGATGTCGCAAAGATCCCTCAACTGGTAGTGTCACCATCAAGAGGAGAATTTAGTGGCGCAGCCAATAAATGGTTTGCCGATCAAGGTCACCCGAGAAATGTCGTACTTTCCGTACCAACCTTTACCGCGGCTAAGGCATGTATCGCGCATAGTGATTTATGTGGATTTATACCTGCTCGCTTGCTACCCGATCCAACGTTGAAAATTATTAGCTTAGACAAACAAGTCCCGGGGTTTGATGTCATTGCCGTATGGCATCAACGTTCAAGCCAAGACAAACTGCATACGTATATTCGCGAACTACTAATGCAAGCTGCGAGTGAATAGACTAAATAGTGCAGTGTGCATCAAAGAAAACAGCTTACTGGTCATAGACGTTTGTTACTTCGTTAACAGGCATTAATTTCCATGCACTGCCAGTTCATACGAAATAGTACTAGACCTCGGTTAGCAAAGACTTTTCTAAGAAGGTTTCGGTAAGCTGCTGAGCGGTTAGCGGTCGATGCAAATAGTAGCCTTGCACAAAATCACAACCGTGCTTGTTGAGAAAATCTAGTTGTGCTTGGTTTTCTACACACTCAGCGACCAGTTTTAACTTCAAACTATGGGCAAGCAAAATAGTAGAGCACGCGATCCCGCGACTTGACTCGTTTTCCTCTAAGTCATTCACAAACATACCATCGAGCTTTAAGGTATCAACGGGCAGGTTTTTCAAATACTGTAGCGAAGAATAGCCAGTACCAAAGTCGTCTATGGCAATGCGAATACCTAGCGCTTGTAATCGCTTTAGCTGAGTGATAGTTGTGGTTGAATGGTCTAAAAACACGTCTTCGGTAATTTCCAGTTCAAGCTGATGGTAACCAATCCCAGCTTGGGTCACTTGTGCTTGAATAAAGTCGTATAAATCGGGTGCTAATAAATGGCTAGAAGAAATGTTAACACCGACTACTAAATCCGTTATCCCTTGCCCTTGCCACTTTTTGAGCTGTTGGCAGGCACTGGCAATGACCCATTTGCCCAACTCGTTAATGTAGCCAATCTCTTCTGCAACAGGAATAAAGTCAGCAGGGCTAACACGGCCAAGTTGAGGGTTATGCCAACGCAATAGAGCCTCGGCTTTTCGGTAGCCGCTGTTACTCAGGGATACCTGAGGCTGATATACAAGGAAAAGCTCATTGTTCGCTACAGCATTGCGAAGATTATTTTCGAGTTCAAGCCGCTTGTACGACAAAATATTCATTTCTTTGCTGTAAACGCTATAGCTTCCCGGGCCTTTGGCTTTAGCATAATACATACTAGCGTCAGCATTTTTCAGCAGCGTAGTGCTATCTTCACCGTGTTCAGGGTAGATACCAATACCAACGCTCGTACTAACATGCAATTCTCTGTCTTGCAGCTTAACTGGCTGCAAAAATAGATCATTAATCAAGTGCGCAATGTTAGTTGCTTCCGCTTCATGTGGGAGTTGCTCGATTAAGTAAACAAATTCATCACCACCAAGTCTTGCTACCACATCAGAAGTTCGGCCACTATAATCACTTAATCGAGACAATCGACTGGCTATTTTCTGCAATAGTTGATCGCCCACATTGTGCCCTAAACTATCATTGATAATTTTGAAGCGATCGATGTCCATAAATAGCACCGCCAGCTGGTGGCCATTACTTTGTGCCCTATTAATGGCACCATCTAAGCGTGTCATCAATAAATGGCGATTAGGTAGTTGTGTGAGCGAGTCGAAGTTGGCTTGTTGATAAAGTTGCTTAGTGCGCTCATCGACTAGTTTTTGCAAATTTGAGCTGTGCTGAGTAAGCTTATCTTCGCGCTCTTGCACGACATCAAGCATATGATTAAAACCATTTGCTAAGGTCGAAAACTCATCTTGGCTAGTTAAGCTAAGGCGCCCTTGATAATCTTTTTTCTCACTTATTTGTTCAACGTGTTCCACCATCGATGCCAACGGCACAGTAATAATCCGCTGTAACAGCCTTGCAAGCACGTAGGTTAAAAGTAAACTCAAGAGCAAAACGCTCAGAATAACCTTTTGATAATAGGCTCGTTTATCGTTAATTTTGTCAACATTGGCGCGAATATACACATGCCCAAGCAATTCACCTTCAAGTGTTACTGGCTCAACCACATCAAAGTAGTTTGCCATCATCAATGGGCTATTGTTGAGGTTAAGCGTCGCTGGCTTTAGCTGGGTATTTTTATCAGATTCGGCAAACATAGTATTGTCAGCAAGCAATACTGCGACGTATTCAATACCGTTCTTATTGTTGATTAACCGCAGGGTATCTCGCACGGTCGGCAGGTCGTTAAAGGCAAGCGCAGACTCAATCGTAGCGCTAATCAAAGACGCCTGTATTTGCACAGTACTAATTTCTGACGCTTCTATCTGCTTAATTTCGTGACGGTAAATAAACAATGTTGAACTGGTTAGTACAATCATGCTGATAAGCATCATCATAAGGCTCAACTTATAGCGAATGGATAAACGTCGAATTTTGTTTAGCACAGCTGACAACACAATCTCGTTCCTTTATCGTCCAGTAATTTTCGCTAGTTTTAACAGTTGAGAGCTCATTGCTAGCCCTTGCTGCTTCACTTTGGTTAAATTAATCTCAAATTTTAGCCTGCTTTGTGCCAAATAGAAGTTCACCATTCCACCAGCATCAATAAAGTCTTCATGTTGGCCAACAAGCAATACACGTTGTTGTGTGGCCAGATATCCAGCACTTGGCAAACTACTAAAAAAAGCAAGATGGCATCGCTCAAGGCTTTCGCCTTGTGGTATACGATTAATTTGTATGCTAGTTGATGCGCCTTTTGCCACTTTCGCGGCAAGTACTTGATCAATAAAGCCACCAAACATATCGTCACCGACCAAGCACAAGTGAATTTCGCTAGAGTTATCTGCCCACTGCACATAGCTAGGTAATTGCAGTAAGAAGCCAGCCATTACCTGATATTTTGTGCTAATTTCATCATTAGCACTCGAATGCGTCAGTGGTACTAGCGCTAAAATTAACGCGAGTATTGCTAACCTAACGTTTTGAACGCGTTGAGTAATTAACTGAAACATGAAGTAGCGAGCGTTGTGCCGTATAAAATTAGTGATAATTAAAACTCAGTTTGCCAACGCACTGCCGCATTGCCTTTTTCTTTGGTCTGAACACCGTTTAGCGATTGGTAAACGGGCAAACTATATTCCAATGAAATTGTATGATCTGCTAACGTAAACTCTACGCCAGCAGCCGTATTCACTTGGCGACCACCATAGTTATTCGGATTCGTAATATTGGCTGGATAAGGGAAAGGACCTGGTACCGTTATTTCATCATCACGGCCATTAATGCTGCCCCAATCGTGATAACTGACTTTGGCAAACGGCTGAATGCTGTCATTGATTGTTAAGCGCGCCCAAGTGGATAACGCAAATCGATTACCTAAACGGTAATCGCGATCGTTCTTACCCGTTCTAAGTTTTACAAATAAGTCTGCACCCAAACGCCAATCACCAAGCGTGTGTTGATAGCCCAAGCCACCGACAAAATCCCAAGTACCCGAGCCAAGCTGCATGGTATAAGGGAGCTGTTGGTCGCCAGCAGCCCTTGGGGTATCACCTTTTTGATCAATCGACCCTGTGGGTAGTGAAGCACCAACTGAATAGGTAACTTTGCGCGTTAAATCACGGAATAACACCGCTTTATAATCAATTGCCAAATCACCTAACCCCTGTGAATCAATCGTAAATTCAGGGTAGTTGGGCACAATACTAATATGATCTGTGCTTTGGCGGATGAGTGGAATGGATAAACCAATTGATTGATTTTCATCGATGCGATAAGCCAGCTGCGAAATCACTGCTTCTTGCGTAATCACCGTTGGTAGTATCGGGTAGTTACTGTCGGTGCGAACTTCACCTGGACGAAACAATACTTCTTCGTTGCTCAGGTCGGTGCTACCTGTCATATAACCATCTAAGCGCATTTGCTTATATAATACACTTGCCTGCCAACGTTTATTTAAAGTAGCCGCATCTTCAATGGTAAGCGAAAGTAACTGCTGTAAACTCATGTCAGCCATTTCTGACGGGGTATTTGCATGCAATTGAAAAGAGGTTAATGACGATGCCATTAACAAAGGAACAACAATTTTTAAAGTAGAACTACAAGGATAATCCATTAAATATCCATCACACTTTTTAAATGACGACTGTCCAGCACTTAATTGCCATTGAACACACCAGCACTTGAACACGAGTTGCAAATTATAAATTTTTTGGGTATTTATTCAAATCATACCTGTTAGCGCTTTCAATGTACCTTCAAAAGCACTAACTCATAAGGTTTTTCCGCATAGATTTATTTTACAGATACATAAAAGCGGAACATTAGACAGGCGATATCGCTTAATAATTTCGCCACTAATGCAATTCACAGACAAAAGTGCTCACAAGTCACACACTATTACAGATTAAATTGTTAAATTGCATATAATAAGAGGCTGTCACGACATCTCGAATCAAAACGCTAATACTGCGTTTGCACAAGGCAAAGCTCGCAGCCTAACCCTGTTGGTTTAGTCACACAAATCAGCTACTAAAATTGAACATTAACCTAAAACATACGCTCGATGGAATATAACCTAATAACCCTACTATTAATTAACCTTGTGGTATTCTTTGGCAGCTTACTGCAAGGACTGATAGGTTATGGTGTCGGTATGTTCTGTGCACCTTTACTGTTTTTAATCAGCCCAACACTCGTACCCGCACCGCTGATTTTAATTTCTACCGTACTCACCCTTATGATGATGGTAAGAGACAAAAGTCATTTACAGTTTGATCAAGTGTCTTGGGCAATGAAAGGTGGCTTTGTCGGCACAGTTCTGGCGGGGTTAGTATTGAAAATTGCCACGAAAGATCAGTTTGAATTGTTCTTTGGGCTGTTGATCTTAACAGCAGTGCTTATTTCACTGCTCGGCTTTAAACCTAAAGTTAATAAACGCAACAATGTTATTGCTGGCTTTACTTCAGGCTTTATGGGCACCCTAACCGCTGTGGGCGGCCCACCAATCGCCCTGCTTTACCAGCATGGCGCGATTAAAAATATTATCGCCAACTTAACAGCATTTTTCTTGTTTTTAAATTTCGTCGCGATTATTACGCTTGCCAGTATCGGTGAAATAACCTTTGAAACACTAAAAATCGTTGCTATTGCGACACCCGGTGTTGCACTAGGTTTATATACTTCCACTAAATTCCAAGGCATTGTCAAAGCGCATTTAGCGCAGCGCTGGATACTGGTGTTAAGCGCAATTACTGCCGTGATTGCAATTGTTAGGTCTTTTTATTAGCTTTGAAGGTAGACATATCGCTTAATAAATTAGGGAAATAGTAGAGTTGTGAATACTTTAGCCAATTGCTCGGTCTAATGAATCAAACCACCTTAACTTTATACTGCTCGGCGGCGAATCAATGGGTTGCGCATAGCCCAATGAAATTAACTTAGCTAGAGTGATATAAAGTAAAGTGCTAATTTATCTAGTTCAAAAGCGAATTTTCAAAGTTACCCTATGCTGTTATCACTTTTCCAAACTAAACCCTATCTAGACGACTCAACGACGCTCTGGATTCTCGATACTTACCATTGGGCACTCAGCCATTTTGACGCCCAAGAGTTTAAAAACAATAGCCAGCTAATATTGCCAACCAGCGATTTTTATCCGGGTAAGGTATCCAGTATTGAAGAAATGGCAGCGTCAGTATTTGAAAAAACGCTCACCTATGCTGGTATGAAGAATTGGCCAATCAAGTTAATTTCACCAATGGCCTATCAGCAAAACCCGCAGTATCAACAAATGCCGAAATTGCACTTTGGTGACGCCATTCGCGGTGACAAAGTACAGGTATTCACCAAAGACTTTAGCCAAAACGCAAGTGAAAATGTGAATAACAATATTTATGTCAGCTACAACCCTAATCAAATTAATCAACCACAAGATTTGGTGGCTTCATATGCTCAAGCATATGCTGCCATCTTAATAGCTCAAAAAGGCCTTACCCCGCCCGGTGGAGAAAGGTTTCTGCCACAAGCGATAGATTTAGTCGCGAGCTTTTTAGGCTTTGGTGTGATGTTTGCCAACACAGCCTATCAATTTAAAGGCGGCTGCGGCAGTTGCTACAACAAGTACGCTAATCGTGAAGTGGCATTGCCCGAAAATGAAATGGTGTATTGTTTGGCCATGTTTGCGGTGTTAAAAGATATTCCGGTAAAACAGGTAACCTTGCATTTAAAATCTCACCTACGTGGCGAGTTTAAAAAAGCGGTAAAAGAATTAACCGCGAAAAGTAAAACGCCAGAATTCAAGTTATTGACGTCAGCTTAGTCTAGGCCTTGCTGCAACCATAATTTGCAATCAATACCAGTCGTCTAAACTTGTCGACTAATTAACGTATTCTCGTTGCAGAGTAACTGGAATATCGGCATATTTGACCGAATGCTTTTAGTGCATTTAAGCTCGTAGCAAATCAGCCAAAGCAAACAATAAAAACGATTGGAGTGACAATATGGTTAACAAGCTAGGCAAAATTGCCATTGCCTTATCTTTGGTAGCTTCCCCTGCGGTGATAGCAGCTAACACCTTTACCGCAGAAGATATCTTTTCATTGGAATACGCCAGCAATATACAAGTATCACCTGATGGTGAGCAACTGGTCTATATTCGAAATTCAAACGATATTATGACCGACGGCAAAAACAGAAATTTGTGGTTGGTTGATATTGATAGCAAAACTCAAGCCCCGCTGTTTTCTGATCACAAACAGTACTCTTCACCCCTTTGGTCGCCAGATGGCAAACGCATTGCCTTTATCAGCAATTTAACCGGTTCTAGCCAAATACACGTGCACTATCTTGAAGAGAATCGCACCGCTTTAGTTAGCCAAATTCAAGGCAATATCAGTAATTTAACTTGGTCACCTGACGGCCAATGGTTCGCATACCACCACAAGGTGAAAGACAAACGCACTTCACTTGTCAAAATGCCGAAAAAACCAAAAGGTGCGAAATGGTCAAAACCTGTCACAGTTATCGACCAAGCCTATTACCAAGCTGACGGCCGAGGACTCGTCGAGCCTGGTTACCAGCATATTTTTGTGATCCCCGCTGATGGCGGCACGCCTCGCCAACTAACCAGTGGTAACTATCATCACAGCGGCAAGCTTGAATGGAGCCAAGATGGTAAGCAAATTCTTTTCTCCGCCAACCGAAGCAAAGATTGGGAATATAAACGCCTAGAAAGCGATTTATATGCGGTCAATGTTGCTGACGGTGAACTTAGCCAACTGACCAGTGCACCTGGCCGTGAGCTCAATCCTGAGTTTTCAGATAACGGTAAGAGCCTCGCTTATTTATCCACCTCAAACGCGCTTAACCCATATCGAAATGCCAAATTAAATGTGATGGATTGGGCAAATAAATCAAGCAAAGTTATCGCTGAAGATTTCGACCGTTCCATTCAAAACCCTAAATGGTTATCTGCTTCGCAATTAGCCTTTAGTTATGATGACTTTGGTAAGCGAAAAATCGCCACCATTACCACCAAAGGCAAAATAAAAGACCTTACCGATACAGTTACAGGCACAACTTTAGGTCGCCCTTATATCAGCGGTGAATTTGATGCCAACAGCTCAGGTACTATTGCGTTTACACACGGCAACGCACTGCGCCCTGCCGATGTTGCGGTAGTTTCTAAAAAAGGGAAAGTTAGCCAAATCACGCAATTAAATGAAGATTTACTAGCACATAAAACCTTAGGTGAAGTGCATGAAATTAACTATAAATCGTCATTTGATGGTGAACCGATTCAAGGCTGGTACATTACCCCGCCAAATTTTGACCCAAATAAAAAATATCCATTAATCGTAGAAATACACGGTGGCCCTCACCTTGCCTATGGCCCTCACTTCTCTGCAGAGCTGCAACGTTTTGCTGAACAAGGCTATGTCGTGTTTTTTGATAATCATCGCGGCAGTAGTTCTTACGGTGAGCGCTTTGCCATGTTGCTCAAATACAAATACAGTTCAAAAGAAGACTTTGCCGATCACAACTCAGGTGTTGATGCCATGATTGATTTAGGCTTTGTTGATGATCAAAACCTGTTTATCGCCGGTGGCTCAGCAGGCGGTATTGCCGCTGCCTATGCGATTGGTTTAACTGACCGATTTAATGCTGCCCTAGTCGCTAAACCTGTTATTAACTGGCTGAGTAAAGTGCTAACCGCTGACAGTGGTCTACTGCAAATTCCAACCCAATTCCCTGGTATGCCTTGGGAGCATGTAGAGCACTATTGGCAACGCTCGCCAATGTCGTTGGTAGGTAATGTCACCACCCCAACCATGTTGATCACTGGCGAAGAAGATCTGCGCACACCAATGGCAGAAACCGAACAATTCTACCAAGCATTAAAACTACGTATGGTAGATACAGTTTTAGTGAAAGTACCAGGTTCACCGCACGGTATCGCTGGTAAGCCATCGCGCATGATCGCTAAAATTGAGCATACATTGGCGTGGTTTGAGAAATACAAGAAAGACACGCAAGAGGAACAAGAGGTGATGATTAAAAAGCTCAAAGCTGCAAAGTAGTTAACCGAGTTCAGGTTAGCGATAAGCCTGCAATGCGCTGTGCTTTTAGTACAGCGCTACAGAGCTTAAAATAAGCATCAAAGAAACATAAAAAGGGAAGCGTTTGCTTCCCTTTTTATGTTTCTTTGACGTCTCTTTTCTTTTTCCGTTTCTATTAGCGCTACAACACTGCTCGCCTTAACAGCTAATTGTCGGTGAATTAACGTGATTGATAATATATTCCTAGCTTTATCAATTACCCAGCGCCATAGAGCTTTTTAAAGTTCTTGAGATTCCAACCTATCATCACCTCATTACCAATTTTGAGCACAGGGACAGAGCGTGCGCCAATAGCATCCAACTCTTTTCTCCCCCGCTGCATTTTCGCATTCGTTAATCGATATTTAATGCCGTTATCATCTAAGTATTTTTGTGCTTCACGACAATGTGGGCATTTATCTGAAATATAAAGAACAACGCGCTTCATAGCTGGCCTTTTGAGAATCGTAATTCACTGCTATTTTACTTGATTGATCACATAAAAACAGCAAAGCATAAGCCGCATAGGCAAGTAAGTTAAGCAAAGCCAACTAAGCAAAGCAAGATAGAAGGTTTGTTATAAATAAAAACACCTGCAACCTACGCTGAACTCGCAAACAATCAACAACTAAATTGCCAATATGAGCAAAACAAATAAATATTCTTGAATAGGTTTTTTGAATTTTAAGGTCTAGGATTAAGTAACTACATTTTAAAGGAATTCTTATGCGTAAACTTGTATCAGTAATACCCGTATTATTTGCTTTGTTGTTAACTGCTTGTGCAACTGTACCATCAACACCAGTGCTAACTCTTGAAGGCGCAGCAATTGGTGGTTACGACGTTGTTGCTTATCACACCGAAGAAAAAGCGGTAAAAGGTAACGAGCAATTTACTTCACTTTACAACGAATCAGTATGGCGTTTTGCATCTGCTGAAAATAAAGCGAAATTTGACGCTGACCCAGTAAAATACGCGCCACAATACGGCGGATACTGTGCATACGGCTTATCAAATGGTTTTATCATTGATTCAGACCCAGAAGCCTTTAGCCTAGTTGACGGTAAGTTATACCTAAACAACACGCCAAAAGTTCGCGATATCTGGTTAGAAGACACGGCATACTACATTGAAAATGCCGATGTAAGCTGGGAAAAAGCAAAAGCTAAAGCTGCAGAAAAGTAAGCAATCTATCTACCTCTCTGATTAATGATTAAGAATCCGCAGCTTCAACCAGCTGCGGATTTTTTATATGCACCGCAAACCAACGCCCTTAATTCCTCTCTAACGTTATTTACTTCTTTTACTGAATTCTGTTTTTTGAATGAAGTGATTAACCGTTATAATAGCCTTAGTTTTTATCAATTAGTCACTTTCATGAGCGAACAGTCAATTTACGAAAATAATCCATTGCATGGTTTAAAACTCGAAACATTATTAGAAGAGTTAATATCTCACTACGGGTGGGAAATATTGGCCGAATATACGCGAATTAATTGTTTTAAAAACAACCCTAGTATGGAGTCTAGTGTTAAGTTTTTTAAAAAGACCGAATGGGCACGAGAAAAAATAGAACGTTTCTATTTATACGAATTTAAAAACCTACCCAAAGCACCAGATGATCAATTTGAAATCCCGCCAAGAGACAGGATAATCCCTGCTCATCAAAAGCCAAGATCGCCTAAAGTGTTAATTGCAGGCCAAGCGCCAGTGCCTAGACTAGCACCAAAGGAAAAAGGTCGCTTCAACGATAAGAAAAAGCCGCATAAGCAAAGAAATAAAGTTGATAAAGGACATACGCCCCCAAAAAACCCGTGGGAGAATTCTCCTCAGTAACACCTTTGTTGGAATGCCAGCTGCACTAGTTCAAAAAAGAGGGAAAATCCAATTGTTCCCTCTTTCAAATTCAGACAACTACTCTCTGCGTTACTCCTTTCGTCACTAAAGATCGCAGCTAAATTCGTATCACTGGAAATCAGCCACTTCTGATAGGATTCTGATCCCATTTATTGCTCGTTCATTACTCTGGCAAGGTAGCATTCCTAACAAGAAACAATACAAAATCGGAACGAAAGGCAGCTAAGTATTACTGATTTGAAGCTGACCTCATTTAGTTCTTCTTATCACCAAAAAACGATGAGGCTGTAAACAATTGTCTAACTAAACTATTGACTTATCAATGCTCTCGTTTGAGTATGAAATTCGCGCCAAATAATGATAATAACCATCTGAAGAGGGAACAATGACGCAAACGAATACTCAGCACCTGGGCGCACAAGCGCCTACCAAAGAAGTGAGCTGCGCCACCAAAGGACAAAAATATTACGCATTAGGCCTACTCACTGTCGTTTACAGTTTTAACTTTATTGACCGACAACTACTGTCTATTTTGCAAGAAGGCGTAAAAGCCGATCTTGGTCTCTCTGATACGCAACTAGGATTACTAACAGGCTTCTCGTTTGCACTTTTTTACGTACTCGCTGGCATTCCAATTGCCAAGTGGGCCGATAGCGGCAATCGCCGTAATATTATTTCACTGGCCACATTTGTCTGGAGTTTAATGACCGCTGTCAGTGGCTTTGTTCAAAACTTTGTTCACCTGCTACTCGCCCGTATAGGTGTGGGTGTTGGTGAAGCGGGCTGTAGTCCTCCCTCACATTCCATTATCTCAGATATTTTTCCACCTCATGCCAGAGCGGGCGCATTAGGCTTTTATGCAACAGGCGCGAATATTGGTGTGTTATTTGGCTTTTTGCTCGGCGGTTGGCTTAACGAATTGTACGGTTGGCGCGTTGCTTTTATTGCGGTTGGCGCACCGGGTATTTTACTTGCCATCATAGTGCGTATGACCCTTAAAGAACCCATTAGAGGCTTGAGCGAAAACCGCACCTCAACCGAACAAGCGCCAACCTTTAAGCAAGTAATCAGCTTGCTGTTTAGCCGTATGTCATTTCGACATATTGCGCTAGCGTCAGCCCTTACCGCATTTGTCAGTTACAGCTTAGCGAGCTGGTCAGCGTCACTACTGATCAGAAATTACAATATGCCGACCACTGAACTTGGCATTTGGTTGGCACTAATTGTCGGGGTTGGCGGTGCTATTGGAGTCTTTAGTGGTGGCGTACTGGCAGATAAACTTGCCAAGAAAGATCAACGCTGGTACGCATGGTTGCCAGGTTTGGCCTCGTTAACGGCATTGCCATTTTTAATTTCATTTTGTATCGCTACCGATAAAAATATTGCACTTATCAGCCTAATTTTACCCGCTTTTGTCGGTAACATTTACTTAGGTGTTGTTGTCGCAACCATCCACAGTTTAGTTGGCCTGCGAATGCGCGCGGTGTCATCGGCGATATTTTTCTTAATCATCAATATTATCGGCCTTGGCCTCGGGCCATCATCAATTGGTTTCTTAAGTGATGTTTTATCAGCAACACACGGTGACAAATCACTTGGCTTAGCCATGTTATATCTCTTACCAATAATCAGCTTTTGGTCTATTTGCCACTTCTATTTTGCTTCGAGAAACTTACGCGAAGATCTCGCTAACGCACCACAATAAAGGCAACACTCCCCCTTTAACTCAATATTGAGTTAAAGGGTTACTCTTCAGAAATACCTAGCTAAATTTCTTGAGCTGGTATATTTGAGCAGTCAAAAGGCTTTATCGAATAGTTAAACTTTTCGATTCTATTGCGGCAGTGGCCGCAGCTCCCAAACAGCGAAAACAACAAATAAAATTTAGGTGATTAAACTATACCTGACAATGCGACATCCCTGTCACAACGTCAGTTGTCAGCATCAATGCTGATAATGGTAGAACCACCTAAATTTTATTTGAATCGCTGACAAGGGATTGGTGTTGAATTCAAGGCTTATTGGTTTTACTAAAAGAAATCTTAGTGCATAGAAATTCATCACTAAAACTAAACGAAGCACTACTCTGCTTAACAAACGCCTGAAATAAATAAACCGATTCATGTATCGCCTGCATGGATGCAGGTGAAAGCTGTTACTCTCTGGCTCTCATGCTGTTAAATCTTTATAACTAGGTAAGTATTACTGCGTTTTAGTAGCTTTCTATTCTAGCTCTAGATAAGGCATACACAGCCAAATTTCTTAACAAAACACCATATAAAAAACTCAAGACAAGATGTTTTTTTCGGAGTGATGTAAAAATTTAGCTCTAACTCACATCGAAAAAATGCGTGAGTTTACCATCGGAAAATGAAAAAAATTTGAGGGTGTATATGAAATATTACCGATATATAAAGTAAATATTAAAAACGCCTTCAGTTGTTTTTCAAGTTAGTTTAAAAGTAAGTTAATTACCATGTCAGCTTTTCTTTTAACGCTACGCCGGTATTAGCTAGGGAGCGAAAGTTCTTTAACACCAGCAATCAACAATATTCTGAGTTGACTTGTACCAGTCGCCAGCGCTTACAATACACACAAATAACAGACACAAAAAAGGTCGCCTAAGCGACCTTTTTAACAAGCTTTTAAGCTAAGTGCTTACCAGCCAGTCTTTTCTTTAAGTGCTGTACCGATATCAGCTAATGAACGAACGGTTTTAACACCAGCCGCTTCAAGAGCCTTGAATTTATCGTCAGCTGTACCTTTACCACCAGCGATAATCGCGCCAGCGTGACCCATACGCTTACCAGCAGGTGCAGTAACACCAGCGATGTAAGATACTACAGGCTTAGTAACGTTTGCTTTGATGTACTCAGCAGCTTCTTCTTCAGCCGTACCACCAATTTCACCAATCATTACGATTGCTTCAGTTTGCGGGTCGTTTTCGAACATTTCTAGCACATCGATGAAGTTAGTACCTGGGATTGGGTCACCACCGATACCAACACATGAAGACTGACCGAAACCAGCATCAGTAGTTTGCTTAACGGCTTCGTAAGTTAATGTACCTGAACGAGATACGATACCTACTTTACCTGGCTTGTGGATGTGACCTGGCATGATACCGATCTTAGATTCGCCCGGCGTGATAACACCTGGACAGTTAGGACCAATCATGCGAACGCCAGTTTCTTCAAGCTTAACTTTAACGTCAAGCATGTCTAACGTTGGGATACCTTCAGTAATCGTAACGATTAACTCGATACCTGCATCGATAGCTTCTAAGATTGCATCTTTACAGAATGGTGCTGGTACGTAGATAACTGTTGCTGTTGCGCCAGTTGCTTCTACTGCTTCACGTACTGTGTTGAATACTGGTAGACCTAAGTGCTCTTGGCCGCCTTTACCTGGTGATACACCACCAACCATTTGCGTACCGTATGCGATAGCTTGCTCTGAGTGGAAAGTACCTTGACCACCAGTGAAACCTTGACAGATAACTTTAGTATCTTTGTTAATTAATACAGACATTATTTGCCCTCCGCAGCAGCTACTACTTTCTCAGCAGCGTCTTTTAGTGATTCAGCAGCGATTACGTCAACATCTGAGTTAGCTAGCACTTCACGACCAGCTTCAGCGTTAGTACCTTCTAAACGAACAACAACAGGAACGTTTACGCCTACTTCTTTAACAGCACCGATGATACCTTCAGCGATCATGTCACAACGAACGATACCACCGAAAATGTTTACTAGTACTGCAGATACGTTGTCATCTGAAAGGATGATTTTGAATGCTTCTGCTACACGTTCTTTAGTCGCGCCGCCACCAACATCTAGGAAGTTAGCTGGCTTACCACCGTGAAGGTTTACGATGTCCATGGTACCCATTGCAAGGCCAGCACCGTTAACCATACAACCAACGTTACCGTCTAGTGCAACGTAGTTAAGTTCCCACTGTGCCGCGTGTGCTTCACGCTCGTCTTCTTGTGAAGGATCGTGCATTTCACGGATTTTTGGCTGACGGTATAAAGCGTTTGAGTCAACGCCGATTTTGCCGTCTAGACAGTGAAGATTACCAGCTTCAGTGATTACAAGCGGGTTGATTTCTAATAAGTCGAAATCGTGATCAGTAAACATGTTACCTAAGCCCATGAAGATCTTAACGAATTGCTTCATTTGAGTTGGGTTTAAGCCAAGTTTGAAACCTAATTCACGTGCTTGGTAAGCTTGAGGACCTACTAATGGGTCGATCGCCGCTTTGTGAATTAAGTGTGGAGTTTCTTCAGCAACTGTTTCGATGTCTACACCGCCTTCAGTTGATGCCATGAATACAACACGGCGAGAACCACGGTCTACAACAGCGCCAAGGTATAATTCGTTAGCGATGTCTGTGCAGCTTTCTACTAAGATTTTAGCAACTGGCTGACCGTTTGCGTCTGTTTGGTAAGTAACTAAGTTTTTACCTAACCAGTGTTGTGCGAATTCTTTAATTTCTTCTTTGGTTTTTACTAGCTTAACACCGCCAGCTTTACCACGGCCACCAGCGTGAACTTGTGCCTTAACAACCCACATATCGCCGCCAATTTTGTCAGCAGCTTCGGCAGCTTCTTGAGGTGTATCGCAAGCGAAACCTTCAGAAACTGGTAAACCATATTCAGCGAATAGTTGTTTCGCTTGATACTCATGCAAATTCATGGTGTTTTTCCAATTACTATTTGAGTGGAGATTAGTACGTTTGCTAAAAAATACGACATTGAGCAAATGCACTAAACGATTATAATTGTGTCGTGATTATATAGATAAAACTAAAGGGATTAAACCCCCCTTTTCATTTGAGTTTACGGTCAAATCTGCCGCCTAATAGCGATACAATTTACTCACCTAAATCACCGCTAAATTCGGCCACTAAAATCACTCAAATAAGGTCACTATTGCAGATAAACCGATCAACACATTCAAGCAGTGCTTATAACTCTAGCCTATTTTTTCTATGCTGCTTGGTTTTTAGAAAAGCGCTTTAAAATACTGCGCGTATAACCTGCATATCTTAAAACTACAGCCTAGCAGCAGACCCCAGACACATAGCCTAAATTCATAAGCGGTATAACAAAATCAATAACGCCATAAATTACGACAGCTAGAAAACAGGCACAAAAAAGCCGCTAAAAAGCGGCTTTTACGTTTTATACAGTTGATATCTGGTACTTAGATATCAAGTACTTATATGTCCAATAAAAGGCGTGTTGGATCTTCTAGTAATTCTTTAATCGTTACGAGGAAACCTACAGACTCTTTACCATCGATTAAACGGTGGTCGTAAGAAAGTGCTAAGTACATCATAGGTAAGATTTCAACTTTACCGTCAACCGCCATTGGGCGATCTTGGATTTTGTGCATACCTAAGATAGCTGTTTGCGGCAGGTTGATGATTGGCGTTGAAAGTAGTGAACCAAATACACCACCGTTAGTGATAGTGAAGTTACCACCTTGCATATCATCCATCGTTAACTTACCGTCACGACCTTTGATTGCTAAGTCTTTAATACCTTTCTCAATACCCGCCATGCTTAATTGATCAGCATCGCGAAGTACTGGCGTTACTAAGCCACGAGGCGTAGATACGGCAATCGAGATATCGAAGAAGTTGTGGTAAACAATGTCGTCACCGTCAATTGAAGCGTTAACCGCTGGGAAGCGTTTTAATGCTTCAGTTACTGCTTTCACGTAGAACGACATAAAGCCTAAGCGCGTATCGTGTGTTTTCTCGAATACGTCTTTGTACTGCTTACGCAAGTCCATAATTGGCTTCATGTTAACTTCGTTAAACGTAGTTAACATTGCTGTTGAGTTCTTCGCTTCAAGTAGGCGATTAGCGATAGTTTTACGTAAACGCGTCATTGGCACACGTTTTTGGCTACGCTCACCTAATGCTGCTGCCGCGCCAGCTGTTGCAGCTGCCGTTGCCGCACTTGCTGCAGGTGCTGCTGCAGGCTTGTTAGCTGCTGCTTCAACATCTTCTTTCGTGATACGACCGCCTTTGCCAGTGCCTTTCACGTCGCTCGCAGATAAGCCTTTTTCGGTCATTAAACGACGTACTGATGGTGACGCAATTTCATCACCTGATGCTTGTTCTTCTTGTGCTGGCGCCGCCGCTGGTGCTGCTGATGCCGTTGCACCTGCGTTTAGTTCACCAATTTTTTGCTGACCTAATACTGTGTCGCCTTCAGCGTTGATGATTTTACCAATCACACCGTCTTCTTGAGCAACAACTTCTAAGACAACTTTGTCCGTTTCAATATCAACTAATTGCTGGTCACGTGAAACTGCTTCACCTTCAGCTACATGCCAAGTCGCTACAGTTGCATCAGCAACTGACTCAGGTAGTACAGGTACTACGATGTCAATTACTTTGCCTGAAGCAGCAGTAGCTGCTTGTGCTGGCGCTGCGTCTGCTGTTGGAGCTGCCGCTGCTGCACCAGCTGCCAAGATAGCAATTACCTGTTCACCTAAAACCGTTGCGCCTTCCACTTCTTTAATTTCAGTGATCACACCGTCAGAAGTTGCTGGTACTTCAAGTACTACTTTATCTGTTTCAATATCAACCAGTACTTGATCACGAGTGACACTGTCACCTACTTGTACGTGCCAAATTGCAACTGTTGCGTCGGCAACTGATTCTGGTAAAACGGGAACCTTAATTTCGGTTGTCATTAATTTATTCCTTACACACTCTTTAATATTCTCTTTAAAAAAAGAGGGTCTATTCTACATTTAGCGCATCGGTTACTAGCGCTTGTTGTTCTTTTACATGGACAGACATGTAACCTACCGCAGGCGCTGCAGACGCTTTACGACCGGCATAAGTCAAATATGTACCTTCAGGAATTGTTGCACGGAAATGGTGCTGCGAGCAGTACCAAGCACCTTGGTTTTGCGGCTCTTCCTGACACCAGACAAATTGCTTAACGTGGCTGTATTGTGCTAATTCAGCAGCAAGCTCTTTTTCTGGGAATGGGTATAGTTGTTCAACACGAATAATCGCAACATTGGTTTGTTCGTTCTTACGACGTTGCTCAAGCAATTCGTAGTAAACTTTACCGCTACAGAATACAACGCGCTCAACATTTTCTGGCTTGATGTTGTCATCAATCTCACCAATCACATTTTTGTATTCGCCAGTCGCTAACTCTTCTAACGAAGAAACCGCTAACGGGTGACGAAGTAGTGATTTAGGTGACATAACCACCAATGGACGACGCATTGGACGCACCACTTGGCGGCGTAACATGTTAAATACTTGTGCTGGTGTTGATGGCACACATACTTGCATGTTGTGGTCTGCACAAAGCTGCAAGTAACGCTCTAAACGAGCTGATGAATGCTCAGGGCCTTGACCTTCATAGCCATGTGGTAACAACATGGTTAAGCCACATAAACGGCCCCATTTCTGTTCACCTGATGAAATGAATTGGTCAAATACCACTTGTGCACAGTTAGCAAAATCACCAAATTGCGCTTCCCAAATGGTTAAACCATTTGGCTCTGCCGTGGTGTAACCGTATTCAAAGGCAAGTACTGATACTTCTGAAAGTACCGAGTCATGAACATCAAACTCACCCTGGCCTTCACGTACATTTTGTAATGGCAAATAGGTGCTTGCATCGTTTTGATTGTGCAATACCGCATGGCGGTGGAAGAAAGTACCACGACCCGCATCTTGACCTGTAATGCGAACGCGATCACCGCCATCAACGATAGCAGCGTAAGCTAAGCTTTCTGCAAAGCCCCAATCAAGAAGCTTTTCACCCGCTGCCATTTTTTGGCGATCGTCATACACTTTCTTAACACGAGAATGTACTGGGTGATCTTCTGGGTAGCTTGAAATTGCTGTTGCTAGCTCTTTTAGCTTTTCAACCGGAATTTCGTGGTCGTATTCGTCATCCCAGTCATGGCCTAGGAATGGAGTCCAGTCAACTGAGTGTTCAGTCATTGGGCGCCATTGTTCAACAGTACACTGGCCTTCGTCTAATAGCTTACGGTAGTAGGCTGTTAGCTCTTCAGACTTAGCTGCTGGAATTGAACCTTCAGTGTTTAGCTTGTCTGCGTAAATTTGACGCGGCGTTGGATGCTTCTTAATTTTTTGATACATCAACGGCTGCGTTGCATTTGGCTCGTCAGCTTCGTTATGACCGTGACGGCGATAACAAACTAAGTCAATTACCACATCACGCTTGAACTTGTTACGGAAGTCTAATGCGATTTGCGTTGCTAGGATAACAGCTTCTGGATCATCAGAGTTAACGTGAAGAATTGGCGCCTGTACCATTTTTGCGATTTCAGTACAGTATTCACCACTGCGTGTATCTTCTGGCTTAGACGTTGTGAAACCTACTTGGTTGTTCACGACAATGCGAATGCTACCACCAACCGTGAAGGCACGCGCTTGCGACATGTTAAAGGTTTCTTGTACGACACCTTGACCCGCAATTGCTGAATCACCGTGAATGGTAATTGGTAGTACTGAGTCACCGTCGTTGCCTTCGCGGCGATCTTGACGAGCACGTACAGAGCCCATAACTACTGGGTTAACAATTTCTAAGTGCGAAGGGTTAAACGCTAGTGCCAAGTGAACATTGCCACCAGGCGTAACAAAATCTGATGAGTAACCCATGTGATATTTCACATCACCTGAGCCCACTAAGTCATCGTGTTTACCAGCAAACTCATCAAACAATTTGTTCGGGTTTTTGCCCATTACGTTTACTAAAACGTTTAAGCGGCCACGGTGAGCCATACCCATAACCACTTCTTTGGTGCCGTGAGTACCTGCGCGGGTGATTAATTCCTTCAACATAGGAATTAATGCATCACCACCTTCAAGTGAGAAGCGCTTTGCACCTGGGAATTTTGCGCCCAAGTATTTTTCTAAACCGTCAGCAGCAATTAAGCCCTTAAGAATTTCTTCTTTTTGCTCAGCAGTGAATTGACCTTGTGACTGCACAGACTCTAGTCTGTCTTGGATCCAACGTTTTTCTTCCGTTGAGGTCATGTGCATGTATTCTGCACCAATGCTGCCACAGTAGGTTTTACGTAATGCCTTGTATAAATCGCCTAGCTTCATGGTCTCTTGACCAATGGCGAATGAGCCGACGTTGAATTCTTTGTCAAAGTCGTTTTCAGATAAGTCGTGGTGTGATAATTGAAGATCTCTTACCTTATCACGTTGCCATAAACCGAGCGGATCGATATTGGCGTTTTGATGGCCACGGAAGCGATAGGCATTGATAAGTTGCAAAACTTTTACTTGTCTTGCGTCAGAACCACCAGAAACAATGACATTGCGAGCAGGCTGTTTTGCTAGTTCTTTAAATTCGTCACGGACGGCTGAATGTTTGTATTCAACATTCGAACCTTCAATCTTAGGGAGAGAATCAAATACATCGCGCCATTCGGCCGATACAGATTGTGAATTTTCTAAATATAATTCGTACAATTCTTCAATATAAGTAGCGTTAGCACCACTTAAATGGGAAGACTCTAACCAAGCCTTCATTACACCTTCGGGCATTAGCTGTTCCTTTACCAGGGGAAAAAGCAACCAATAAATGTGTTTAATCTGGGTGAGGCGCAAGCGCCCCACCCTAGCTGATTAAACGGCTCTTTGTAAAAGCATTGACTTGATATGGCCAATGGCTTTGGTTGGGTTTAATCCTTTCGGACAAACGTCAACACAGTTCATGATGCCGTGACAGCGGAATACGCTGTAAGCATCTTGTAATCCGTCCAAACGCTCTTCTGTCGCGGTATCACGGCTATCAATTAAGAAGCGGTATGCATGTAGAAGACCTGCTGGGCCGATAAACTTGTCTGGGTTCCACCAGAATGATGGACAAGACGTTGAACAACATGCGCATAAAATACACTCGTATAAACCATCTAAGTGCTCACGCTCTTCGATAGACTGTAAATGTTCACGCGCTGGTTGCTCTTTTCCATCGTTAATTAGGTACGGCTTAATTTTTTCATATTGACTGTAGAACTGAGTCATATCAATAACTAAATCGCGTACAACTGGTAAACCTGGCAGTGGGCGTAATACGATTTTGTTTGCTTTAACAGCAGACAATGGCGTAATACAAGCCAAACCATTTTTACCATTCATGTTTAAACCGTCTGAGCCACAAACACCTTCACGACATGAACGACGGAAAGATAACGTTGAATCTTGCTCTTTCAACAAGATTAACGCATCTAACACCATCATATCTGAGCCTTCTGGAATTTCCAGCTCGTATTCTTTCATGTATGGTGCGTTGTCAACATCAGGATTGTAACGGTAAATCGAAAAAATTTGTTTCATCGTTATGCTCCTTAGTAGGTACGAACTTTCGGTGGGAATGCTTCACGGTGAACTGGTTTCATATTCACATCACGCTTAGACATGTCTTCTGTCTCTGGCGTGTAAATGGTGTGGCATAACCAGTTTTCATCATCACGGTCTAAGAAATCTTCACGTGAGTGAGCGCCGCGCGATTCGGTACGGTAGTTTGCAGCTTTTGCCGTACAGTATGCTGTTTCCATTAGGTTATCAAGCTCTAGACATTCGATACGATCAGTATTGAACTCGCGAGACTTGTCAGCTAGATGGGCATTTTTAAGACGTTCACGGATTTCCGTTAGCTCCTTCATGCCTTCCGCCATCGCTTCACCTTCTCGGAATACAGAGAAGTTCATCTGCATACATTGTTGTAAATCTTTGCGGATTTGAACTGGATCTTCACCACTAGTAGAAGATTCCCAACGGTTATACCTTGCTAAAGAACTTTCAAGATCACTTTCTGTAGCTTCTTTTGCCGTTTGAGTATCAGCTAGGTATTCACCTAAGAAATTACCCGCTGCACGTCCAAATACCACTAAATCAAGCAGTGAATTACCACCTAAGCGGTTCGCACCGTGAACAGATACGTTAGCAATTTCACCAACAGCGAATAAACCTTCGATGATAGTGTTTTCACCAGTTTCTGGGTTAAAGTGAATTGCTTGACCATTAACGTTACAAGGTACACCACCCATTTGGTAATGACACGTTGGAATAACAGGAATTGGTTCATCAGCAGGGTGAACGTGAGCGAACGTTTCTGAAAGTTCACAAACACCTGGTAAGCGTTGCATAAGCGTTTCTCGACCTAAGTGGTCTAGCTTAAGCTTGATGTGTGGACCGTATTGAGGGTGGTCACAACCACGACCTTCACGGATTTCGGTCATCATTGAACGAGCAACAACATCACGACCCGCTAAGTCTTTAGCGTTAGGTGCATAACGTTCCATGAAACGCTCACCGTCTTTGTTTAGCAGGTAACCACCTTCACCACGACAACCTTCAGTTACTAGCGTACCAGCACCTGCAATACCTGTTGGGTGGAATTGCCACATTTCCATGTCTTGCATTTGAACGCCAGCGCGAAGTGACATACCAACACCATCACCTGTGTTGATGTGAGCATTAGTCGTTGATGCGAAAATACGGCCAGCACCACCCGTAGCTAGTACGGTTGCGCGAGCTTTGAAGTAACATACTTCGCCAGATTCGATATCGATAGCGGTAGCACCAACAACGATACCTTCACTGTTTTTAACGATATCTAATGCGTACCACTCAGAAAAAACGTTTGTTTTGTTTTTAACGTTTTGCTGGTACAAGCAGTGAAGAAGCGCATGACCTGTACGGTCAGCTGCAGCTGCAGTGCGAGCAGCTTGTTCACCACCAAAATTCTTAGATTGACCACCGAATGGACGTTGGTAAACCTTACCATTTTCAAAACGGGAGAATGGTAAACCCATGTTCTCCATTTCGATAATGGCTTCAGGGCCGGTTTTACACATGTATTCGATTGCGTCTTGGTCACCAATGTAGTCAGAACCTTTAACGGTGTCATACATGTGGAATTCCCAGTTGTCCTCGTGTGCGTTGCCCAACGCTACAGTAATACCACCTTGTGCAGATACTGTGTGAGAACGAGTAGGAAAAACTTTAGAAATCAAAGCACAGCTTTGGCCTGATTCAGAAATGGCTAATGCGGCACGCATACCAGCACCGCCAGCGCCAATTACAATAGCGTCAAATTCACGAACTGAAATGCTCACTTACACACCCCATACAATTAAGAAACCTGCTACGAAGTAAGTTAGCAAGGTTACAGAGAAAACAAATTGCAATACACCACGTAGGAAAGTTGCTTTGATGTAGTCAGACAATACTTGCCAAATACCAATCCAAGCGTGAATAAGTAGTGCAAATAATGACACTAGAGTAAATACTTTCATCGCTAGATTAGCGAATAAGCCATGCCAAATTTCAAACGTTATTTCAGGAGTGAATGCAAAAAAACCAGCAATAAATAGTACAAAAGCTGCCAATACAACAGCGCTAGCTCTTAGAAGAATAAAGTCATGTACGCCACTACGGCCTACAGTTGCTACATTATTTACCATAACCAAACTCCCACTACTGCGGTTAGTACTACCCATAGCGCAATCACAAATTTAGCACTAGTGTTGCCAGACACTTTCTCTTCAAAGTGGCCCATGTCCATCAATAAGTGGCGGATACCACCTAATAAGTGATAGATGATTGCAGCGGCAATGCCTAACATAATTAATTTAAAGAACACGCCATCAAGCATAGCTTTAACTTGCGTAAATTCTTCAGCGGAAGATAAGGATAATGATAGTGTCCACAACAAGATACCAATAGCAAAGATCATCGCCACACCAGAAATACGGTGTAGAATTGACGCTTTCGCTGCTGGGTGCATCTTAATTGTAGTCAGGTCAAGGTTTACAGGACGTTCTTTTTTCACGATTGATGCCTAAAGTGCTCTTGGAGCCTTCAACTTTTTTATTGTTACTCATGAAATTCTGTTGATGAGCAACCCCCCAGTGATCTTCATCCGTTTAAAGATGCATACGAATGCATCTCCAAACAGATGAAGATCAGACTGATTATATAGTTGAACTTTGGGAATTACAATTTCCGTTCGATTTTAACGAGTTGCGTATACTTTTTAAGCGAATGAGCTATTTATCTATCAATTTCGTAAATTCAAACACACATTTGAATTGACTTTATGGGGTGACTTTGCAGTAGAATACCCGCAGTTTTATATTCAGAAAAACTGACTAACTAGTCATAGTTACGCAGTAAGTAAAAAATTATAGGGGATAAAACATATGGCTGATATTAAAGCCTCTCTTAGTATTGATGGTAAAGAAGTTGCTGAACTACCGGTAGTATCTGGCACGGCAGGCAACGACGTAATAGACATCCGCACTTTAGGTGCTTCTGGCTACTTCACCTATGACCCTGGTTTCTTAGCAACAGCTTCTTGTGAATCAGCGATTACTTTTATTGACGGTGGCAAAGGTGTTTTACAACACCGCGGTTACCCAATTGACGCATTAGCAAAAGAAGCAGACTACTTAGAAGTTTGCTACATCTTGTTAAATGGTCAAGCACCTACGGCTGAACAGTATGATGAATTCAAAAACATCATTACTAACCACACTATGGTGCACGAGAAACTAGCGCACTTCTTCCAAGGCTTCTTGCCTGACGCTCACCCAATGGCAATGCTATGTGGTGTAGTAGGTGCAATGTCGTCTTTCTACCACAGTGATTTAGACATTACCGATCACGAACAACGCATGCGCTGTTCACATCGCTTAATTGCTAAAATGCCTACAATTGCTGCGATGGCTTACAAGTACAGCATTGGTCAACCGTTCGTTTACCCACGCAACGACTTAACTTTTGCTGAGAACTTCCTACACATGATGTTCTCTGTGCCTGCAGAAGAGTACAAGGTTAGCCCAACGCTTGCTAAAGCAATGGACCGTATCTTTACGCTTCACGCTGACCATGAGCAAAACGCTTCAACATCAACTGTTCGTTTAGCGGGTTCTTCTGGCGCTAACCCGTACGCATGTATTGCTGCTGGTGTTGCGTCACTATGGGGCCCTGCGCACGGTGGTGCTAACGAAGCATGTTTGAACATGTTAGAAGAAATCGGTGATGTATCTCGTGTTGACGAGTTTGTTGCAAAAGCAAAAGACAAAGAAGACCCGTTCCGCTTAATGGGCTTCGGTCACCGCGTTTACAAAAACTTCGACCCACGTGCAACGGTAATGCGCGAAACATGTCACGAAGTATTAGAAGAGCTTGGTGTTAATGATCCGCTTCTTGACGTTGCAATGGCACTAGAAAAAGTTGCGTTAGAAGACCCATACTTCATCGAGAAGAAATTATACCCTAATGTAGATTTCTACTCAGGTATCATTCTTAAAGCGATTGGTATCCCAACAAGCATGTTTACAGTAATCTTCGCGATGTCTCGTACTGTTGGTTGGTGTGCACATTGGGATGAGATGCTATCTCAACCAGGTCAAAAAATTGGTCGTCCTCGTCAAAAATACACTGGCGAAATCAACCGTGAATTTACACCACTTAAAAACAGATAATCTCTGCTTTATATAGTGTTGATTAAAAAGCAGCCTTTACGGGCTGCTTTTTTAGTTTTAGCCTTACCGAATACAAGCCATCTAAGCCCGCCATCTATACAAATGAACGGTTCTTTTATATTCTTGATATTACGGGTGTTTACTTTATGGTCACGCAAACTTGAAGCACGTACTAATAATTGATGACAGCAGACTTGCCAGAGAAGCCATTGCCAAAATATTAATTGGTTGCAACTTTGATAGGTCAGCAATTGCGTTTGTTGAAAATGGCCAAGATGCACTTGAATTGATGACCATGCAGCCGGTCGATTTGCTGATCATTGGTGATAACTTAGCTGATTTCACGCCAGTTAGGTTACTGGAAGAAATTCAAGTTTTGGAAAATGCTCAAAATACTATTCATTCAGAGCAAACTAGCCAATCTGTGCGGACAACCAAAGCGCCACACCTAGTGCTATATCGAGAGCCTGCGACCAAAATATCGTTAGAGCAACGACCAGATCTGGATGCGACAACTCTCGCCAAACCGTTTGATCGACATAACCTATGCACAACGCTACATCAGCTAACAAATTCAGCATGTTTTGAGCATCATCAGCAACAAGACATCCGCCTAACATCCGAAGAGAAAGCCGAAACAGGTGGCTCAGTACTGATTGTTGACGACGAATCAAGCAATATCGAAGTTGCTGCGGGTATCCTCAAAAACAGATATCGCGTTATTGCCGCGAAAAATGGCAAGCAAGCGTTAACTATTCTCGCCAAACAACGCGGAAAAATAGACCTTGTTTTACTTGATATCATGATGCCCGAAATGGATGGCTACCAAGTTTGTAGTGCGATTAAAAATGATTCAGAAACAGCTCACATCCCTGTTATTTTCCTAACGGCTAAATCCCAAGTGGAAGACATTACCAAAGGTTTTGCCGCTGGCGCGGTAGATTACATTACCAAACCTCTACAAGGCGAAATCTTGCTGGCACGTGTCAATACGCATACTACGCTAAAGCATAATCAGGAAAAGCTCGCTCGACAGGTCAATCAGTTAGAAGAAACCGCGCAATTACGCGAAGATATTGAAAAAATCACCCAGCACGACCTGAAGGCACCTCTCGCCAGCATTCTTTTCCACGCAGGAAAAATAACCGATAAGCCATTGGCAAGCGCAATAAAATCTACAGTCAATAACGTGATAGGAATGATTAACCTCTCTTTAGAGCTGTATAAAATAGAACAAGGCATCTATCAATTTTCACCTGTTGCGACTTCTATTGAACCTTTGATTCAAGATGCTATTTCGGGCTGCCAATTAGAGGCTGAAAATAAGCAAATCAAACTGGTTTTTAACAACCACAGCAAATGTCAGGCGAGTATTGAGCCACTGCTATGTCTGTCTGTTTTTAGCAACCTGATTAAAAATGCCGTAGAAGCGGCTCCCGTCGGCTCAGAAATTTCCATTGAACTGACCGATGACAATGACACCTTGGTTTTCTCTTGTAAAAACCTTGGCGTAATACCAGAACCACTGCGCAACAACCTATTTGATAAATATGTGTCAGGTAATATCAAACAAGGCTCAGGGCTTGGTGCGTACTCAGCGAAGTTAATGACCGAAGCCCAAGGTGGTCAAATTCAATACGAAATTGAACAAGAGCTATACACTAGGTTTATCGTAACGCTGCCTGCCCAAGGTCAATAGCCTAAGACTTTTAACCCAGATTAAGTTAAGCCATATTAGCAACGATAAGTAGCCACGCTGTGCAAAGCAATTGCAATTTAGCGGGTAGTTCTTGCTATAATACGCGCCTTTTTACTTTGGGTTAATTTAGTTGTATGTCAGATTATCAGCTTAGGTTTGGCGGAATTGAACGGCTGTATGGGGTTCAAGGCGCGGCAGTAATTAAAAATGTCTCGGTTTGTGTTATCGGTATCGGCGGCGTCGGTTCATGGATTGCTGAAGCACTTGCTCGTTCTGGCTTTGGTCATATCACCTTAATTGACCTAGATGATATCTGCGTAACCAACATTAACCGTCAGATCCATGCATTAACTGACACCGTGGGTGAAAGCAAAGTCGAAACGATGGCGGAGCGCATCAAACAAATCAACCCAGACTGTAACGTCACCGAAGTTGAAGACTTTATCACACTAGAAAACACCAAAGAGCTTATCACCTCAGGTTTTGATTATGTGTTCGACGCTATTGATTCTGTGCAAGTAAAAGCCGCACTTATCGCACATTGTAAACGTCAAAAAATTCCTATGATTACGGTTGGTGGCGCTGGCGGTCAAACTGACCCGACGCAAATTGCGATTGCCGATCTAAGTCAGACCTATCAAGATCCGCTGCTTGCGAAGGTACGAAACTTATTGCGCCGCGATTATAACTTTTCGCGAAACACTAAACGTAAATTCAGCATTGACGCTGTTTTTTCAACTCAGCAACTGGTTTACCCTGATGCTGATGGCAATGTTTGCCATGCCAAACAAAGTCAAGACGGAGCCATGCGTTTAGACTGCAGTGGCGGTTTTGGCGCCGCTACTCATGTAACTGCTAGCTTCGGCTTTTTTGCGGTAGGCAAGGCGATCGATAAGCTACTTAAACGAAAGCTTAACCTTAAATAAGTCAGTCCACTTATTTGATTACTATCAACTGAACCTATCAAATGGGTTCAGTTGATTATTCAATCGACCGTATTAAATACATTAAACAGATAAAGTTTAACCTGCTACTAGCCAATTCAATTTTCGCTCACTAGCCTTTTAATACGCTCAACGATTGCCCTTAGCCCGTTACCGCGTGATGGACTTAAGTGCTGAATCAAGCCAAGTTCGTCAAAGTATGATTCAACATCAATTGTCGCGATTTTTTCACTGTGTTGATGATTGAAAATAGCCAACACAATGACCAGCAAACCGCGGATAACTTTCGCGTCACAGTCAGCTTGGAATTGCCATATTCCGCTAGCGTCTTTATTGGCTTTGAGCCAAACATCGCTCTCGCAACCTTGCACTAGGAAATCGCTATTACGTTCATCTTTAGGTAAACGTTCGAGTTGTTTGCTTAGTAACATGATTTCACGATGTCGACCATCCCAGCCTTTCGCCCTAGCAAACTGCTCAGCTATTTTATCAAAAGGGTTATTGAGCGGAGCCGCCTGCTCCGTACTAACATTCATTTGAACACTTGTATGCCCTGCACCGGCAGCTAAGTAACCTTTTAATGCTACGATCAGGCTATCTACTTCACTTATTAAGTTATAGGGTGCTAGAGATACGCGTAGACACCCTGTTTGACCCAAGTATTCCATCAATGGCATCGCGCAGTGGTGACCTGCTCGTATAGCAATGTTTCGGGTATCTAGGTAGGCAGCAACATCCTGATTATGCTCTCCTTCAATGACAAAAGAGAAAATTGGAATATCTGGTTTTTCATCAAATAAAAACTTTATTTGAGGTATCGTTTTTAACTGGCTATGGGTGTAGTCAATTAGTTGTTGCTCGTAGATAGCCATTGATGCTTGATATTGTTTGGTAAATGCCAGCGCTTTTGCTAAGCCAAGTACGCCCGCAATATTTGGCGTTCCTGTTTCGAACTTAAAAGGTAAGTCAGCGAAGCTAGTGCCGTTGAAACTAACTTTTTTGATCATCTCACCGCCAAACTGATACGGTGGCATTGCCGTTAGTAGTTGCTCTTTGCCATACAAAACACCCGCTCCCGTCGGCCCGAACACTTTATGAGCTGAAAAGGCAAAAAAGTCACAATCAAGCTGATGTACATCAATGCGTTCATGGGCTATCGCTTGCGCGCCATCGATAAGCACTTTCGCACCTACTGCTTTCGCTTTAGCTATAATCCTTTCTATCGCATTTCGCTTGCCAGTGACGTTAGAAATCATGTTAATAGCAATAAGCTTAGTGTTGCTGTTGATAACACTATCAAGGCTCGATAAATCGATACGGCCGCAAGACGTTAATGGCAACACGTTAAGCTTAGCGCCCGTGTGCTCTGCTACTTGCTGCCAAGGCACAATGTTGGCGTGATGTTCAGCATAACTCACAACAATTTCGTCATGTTTGGTCAGCAGAGGTCTAGCATAGCACTGTGCAACAATATTGATCGCTTCTGTTGTGCCCTTAGTCCACACGATTTCTTTATCGTTTTTCGCCCCTATAAACTGCTTTACGACTAGTCTAGCCTTTTCAAACTTAGCGGTAGCACTCGCACTTAATTGATGCGATGAACGATGCACATTGGCATTCGACGTTTGATAGTAATAGGCAATCTCGTCAATCACTGCAAGCGGCTTTTGCGTGGTTGCTGCATTGTCAAAGTAAATCATTGACGAATTTAACGGGGTTGATGAAAACAGTGGGAATTGTTTACGAAATTGTTTGGGAGAGAATTCAGCCATCAAGAATTTGACATTTTACCTACATAAAACTTCCACAATTATACCTTAGTATCTGTATTCGACAGAGCAATTATTCAGTTCATTCGTTGTCAATTACACAATTTGTGGTCTATACCTATTAGACAATAAAAGAAGGATAATAAATATGACGCTCTACTCTTGGTTTAGAGATTCGGTAGAACAGAATAAAACAACATGGGGTAAATCGGAAAATATTCAATTAAACCAGTCAATGTGGCCTATAGCAGAAGTGAGAGACGGCCTGCTTGCTTCAACTAAAAAGCCCACTACTACGATTAAAGATACGACTACAACGATTAAATATAATCAAGCTATCGAAAACACTGAACCTCTAACATTAAAAAGAAGTTAGCCAGCGCAATTTTTGCTACTTAATAAAGTCGCTGGCAGATAAAAACGACACCATCTGTTCAATCACATTCATATTTGGTGTTAATGTCTAGCCTTGTTTAACCAGCTCAACGCTTCCTTACCCTTTTTTGCTCGATACATCGCAACGCCAAAATTATAGTGATAACTTGGCATTTTAAACCTACTCAGATTTTGGCCAAGCAAATGAACATATAATGGTGGTAAAGGGTAATCATGATTATTCATCATGGTATTGCGTTGTATGGGCTTAAACGCAGTAACGCTTTTACTCTCCATACAAGTATCTGCAACAAAGACGCCCACACCTTCAGGAGTTAATGTTTGATTCACAGGAATCTTGGTTAGGGTGGTTTGCTTGGCCTGATTAGCTTGATTAGCATTAATCGTCGGTGCAATTTGTGTGTACCAAGGCAATTTTTCTAATTGCTGCAATGAAATATAACCATCAGAAACAGTTTTAGTGCTTACCGTTGCGATATTCCAACTTAATTCGCTATTAGTTGATTGACATACTGGATGTGATTGCTTGAGTTTGTATTCATCAACAAATCCTAGCAAGTGAGCAACTTCATGAGTGAAGATTTTGCCATCATCTGCTCTATCCAAATACAGTATGCCCATGTGAACATTAGCGCCGCCTTTAGGTAGCATCAGCGCTATGTAATCACTTGGTGCATGTGCTAGTGACGTTAATTCGCTAGCTAATTGAGCTTCATTACAGCGAATAGGTGTTTTTGTTTCTAGCTGACAGGCATGAGTAAATGGCTTTACGTATCGAACATCAGCAATGCACAAGAATTGGTTTAGGTTTGACTTTTGGTACTCTGTAGCAAGCTGTTGCCAGTGCCTTAAGTCACCTAGCTGATTTGCCAATAAGGTAATAGATAATGGGCATTTATTTGCATCAATATCAGCTTTGAAACGCTGCAACGGTTCAGCTTGCGATATAACCTTGAACTCTACCAGCTCATAATACAAAGGCAGTAAATGAGTTTGAGCTCTGAACTTAGCAGCGAGTAGCGTCAGCTTGTCTTGCTCGCCTGTTGCCATTAGGCCATTTAATTTGGCGGCTGCTAGATCGAGATCCCAATTAGCAATACCACCCACATCAAGCTCATTAATTTTGCTATGCTCTTCACTTTCCTGCCATAGCACTAATAGCTTATGGGTCGCTTCATCTATTCCTTTCAGATGGCCTTGCATTAAATATCTTTCTGCTTGCGTGAAATGACCTTGAGCCAAATGCCAGCTACCAATATCGGTGCTGATCATCGGGTCAGTTCGAGCTAAACGCACGCCACTATGTAACCAACTAAAACTGCCTTCATCACTATTAGCAAAGTTAAATGAATGCGCCTTTATATGATTTTGTTTCAAGGCAAAAGTCTGCAGCGCGCTATCAGGCTCTTGGTTTAGCGTAAGTCGATTAAAATAGTCGTAAAATGAAAAAGAGCTTGATGGCACAACGACCATCAAGCTCAAGATTATTAATATTTTAAAATACGACATAATACGACACTAAGTAGCAGTCGGTAGTAAGTCATTTAACGGCTAAAACTGCTCGCCTTGTCTAACAAGATCAAGCTCTAGTTTGGCATACCTGTGCTCAACAAACTCATAGACATTGGTGCTTAATGCCAACTTAAAAAAGTTTAAAGCAACTTTGCTTTGACCGTTAAATTGTGCGTGTTTGCCGAGGTAAAAGTACGCTTCACACAACCTATCGGTTAGTGCTTTATTTGAAGACACATTCTGCGTTAATTGCCCAATAAACTGATGCTGTGAAAGTTCACCTAGATAAAGCTGAATAATTTGTTTGGCCCAAACTTGGTCTCCAACTCGCTGGGCGCGTTCGCGTAAATTAATTTCGGCTTGTTCTGGCGAATATGCGCGCTCGGCTATGTATAACCAAAGAATGCGGTAAGGATCGTTTGTTTGTTTGCTCAAAAAAACTTGTAAATCATCTGCGGCCAGCTCAGCACGACCACCGTAATATAGGGCAATACCGCGATTTAAAAACGCATATTCATGCTCTGGTGCTAAGTCGATGGCTGAGTCAAATTGGTCATAGGCTTGATTAAATTCCTGCATTTGGGTGAAGTGAATACCAAGGAAATTATAGGCATCAACAAGATCTGGTTTGAGTCGCAAAGCGCGATTAAAGTCTAGACGAGCCAGATTTCTCAAGCCTACGCTGTCATAAATTACACCGCGATCGTAATAAAGCTGAGCGCGTTCAGCATCACTGATTTCTGCACGTTGAATCACTTCGCTTAAGCGTGCAAGTGCAATTTCGCTTTTGAAATTAACGGGTAAAGGCTCTGCAATAACTAGGTTATTAACGGCTGATGTTGATTGCGAAGTAGAAGCGCAGCCCTGAATAAACAGAAAGCTGGTGGTTAACGCAAGAATAGCTAATTTTTTCACTCAGAAAGATACCTACTGTTAACTTATCACTAACCTAGAATGCAAAATCTTGTTTATACATTTCATACCAAAGAAAATAAAACAGCCGCTATTAATAGGCAAATAACCCATCAAGTTAGCAAGCTACATGACATTTATACGGCAAAGAATCTAGATTTTTTGAAAGAGTAATTAATAACTTTTTGAGTATATAAAAAAGGGAGCTTGATAGCTCCCTTTTTCTTAGCCAAATTAGCTAGCCAACTTATTGGTTTGCTAATGTTTAGCTTTTAGTAATGAAAGTGAAGATTAAGCTTCTTCGCTTGGCGCGTCAGTTGCTTCTTCAGCAGCAGGCTTAGCTGCAGCTTCTTTCATGCTCAAACGCACGCGACCTTGACGGTCAACTTCAAGTACTTTAACAGTCACTTCTTGGCCTTCAGTTAACACGTCAGCTACTGCATTTACGCGCTCTTCTGAAATTTGAGAGATGTGAACTAAGCCGTCTTTACCAGGTAAAACGTTAACGAACGCACCGAAGTCTACGATACGAACAACTTTACCTGTGTAGATTTCACCTACTTCGATTTCAGCTGTTAGCGCTTTAATGCGGCTAATTGCATCTTCTGCTTGGCCTGCATCAGTCGCTGCAATCTTAACCGTACCGTCATCTTCGATTTCAATCGTAGTGCCTGTTTCTTCAGTAAGTTGACGAATTGTTGCGCCACCTTTACCGATAACTTCACGGATCTTGTCAGCACTGATTTTCATCGTGTGAATGCGTGGTGCGAAATCAGAGATATCGTCACGTGCTGAATCAATCGCTTGGTCCATCACGCTTAAGATATGAATACGCGCTGCTTTTGCTTGGTTAAGCGCAGTTTGCATAATATCTTGAGTGATACCTTCAATCTTGATATCCATTTGAAGTGCAGTAATACCTTCAGAAGTACCTGCTACTTTAAAGTCCATATCACCTAAGTGATCTTCATCACCAAGAATGTCAGAAAGTACAACATGGTTGTCACCTTCTTTCACTAGACCCATCGCGATACCAGCAACAGACGCCTTAATTGGCACACCAGCGTCCATAAGTGCTAATGAAGTACCACATACAGAAGCCATTGACGATGAACCATTTGATTCAGTGATTTCTGATACCACGCGAACTGCGTACGGGAATTCTTCAACCGTTGGCATTACTGCTAACACACCGCGCTTGGCTAGTCGACCGTGACCGATTTCACGACGCTTAGGAGAACCGATAAAACCAGTTTCACCTACTGAGTACGGAGGGAAGTTGTAGTGCAACATGAAGTTGTCAGTTTTCTCACCAAGAATGGTTTCAACTTTCTGTGCATCACGTTGTGTACCAAGTGTTGCTGTCACTAACGCTTGAGTTTCACCACGTGTGAATACTGCACTACCGTGAGTACGTGGTAATACACCAGTCATTACATCTAGGGCACGGATCATTTCTGGATCACGACCATCAATACGTGGGTGACCTTGCGTGATACGACCACGTACGACATTTTTCTCTAAGTCGTGGAATAAATCTTTTGCTTCTTGAACGTTTAATGCTTCATCTTCAGCAAGTAGCTTTTCAACTACTTCGTTGCGAATTTCAGCAACACGCTCGTAACGCTTAGCTTTTTCAGTAATTTGGTAAGCTTCGTTTACTTGGGCAGATGCTAGCTCGTCGATTTTTGCGATAAGCTCTGCATTTTTCACTGGTGCTTCCCAGTTCCAAGATGGCGTATTTACTTCGGCAGCAAACTCTTTGATTGCTTCGATAGCTTTTTGTGATTGTTCGTGACCATATACCACAGCACCTAACATCACCTCTTCAGAAAGAATTTCAGCTTCTGATTCAACCATTAATACAGCAGAATCGGTACCGGCAACTACTAAGTCTAATTGGCTTTCTGTCAATTCAGATTGAAGTGGATTTAATAAATATTGGCCGTCTTTATAACCAACACGCGCAGCACCTACAGGGCCATTAAAAGGTGTACCTGTAATTGCTAACGCTGCAGATGTACCTAGTAATGAAATAATGTCAGGTGAAATTTCTGGGTTAGCAGAAACAACAGTAATAATTACCTGTACTTCGTTCGTGAAGCCTTCCGGGAATAACGGACGAATTGGACGGTCAATCAAACGTGCAATCAATGTTTCTTCTTCAGAAGGACGACCTTCACGCTTGAAGAAACCACCAGGGATTTTACCCGCAGCGTATGTTTTTTCTTGATAATTTACCGTTAATGGGAAGAAGTCTTGACCTTCTACCGCCTCTTTTTTAGCAACAACAGATACTAATACTGACGTATCATCCATTGAAGCCATTACTGCTGCTGTTGCTTGACGAGCAATAACACCCGTTTCTAAAGTTACGGTATGTTGACCGTACTCAAATGTTTTAGTTACCGGAGTAAACATTTACAGATTCCTTAGTTTAAGACACCAACTTACCTATTTAAGTCAGCTCTGTTTTCTTTCATTTAATTTGCTCGCTAATTATAGCGATAACAACCGCTATTACTAGCGCTTAAATCAATTAAAACCAGATTGTCATAATTACTTAGTTGATAGAAATTATTAAAGGGAATTCAGGCGCTATTTTACGTTAGCAGAGCAGTCAAAAAGTGAGTGTTTTGGAATGTTGAATGGTGGCAGAGGTTCATAAGCAAATCACAAAGATCAAAAAAGGCGCCGAAGCGCCTTTCTTTTACCAAACTCAAATGAGTTTGATGGGCAAATAAGCCGTCGATTAACGACGTAGACCTAATTTACCGATAAGCGCAGTGTAACGCTCAACATCTTTACGCTTTAAGTAGTCTAAAAGCTTACGACGTTGGCTAACCATGCGTAATAAACCACGACGTGAGTGGTGATCATGGATGTGCGCTTTGAAGTGACCTTGTAGGTGGTTGATTTGTGTTGTTAACAAAGCAACTTGTACTTCTGGAGAACCAGTGTCACCTTCTTTAACTGCGTATTCAGCAACGATAGCTGCTTTTTGCTCAGTTGATAAAGACATAATAAATACCTTATATAGTTTAGTGTTAAAAATCGCGTCAAGCCGAACACTAAATCAGCAAGACGTTCAAAAGAGCGCGTATTCTAGCACCCTCGCCTATTTTTGCAACCAGGCGTTTAACTGCCATAGCTAAACCACCATAGTTAAACCGGGATAGTTAAATCACTTCGCTACAAAAGTTACCTAGCTTATTCTTCTGCCGCTGGCACAATTATGCGTTTAGGTGCGACTAAGCCATCATCATTGATGTAACCAACACCCAAGAATTCACCTTGCTCGGTAAATACTTGTACCAAGCCATCTAGCGGCGCACCTGATGCTTGCACAGGGTTACCGTGGCGAAGGTAAACCACAGAGGCGTCGTCAACTTCAACTTTAGGCATACCTTCAAGTGCGGTTTCCATTGGTAACAACAACTCATCTAAATAAGTTGATGGCGCAACACCCTCAGTTTTCGCTTGCTGAAGCTTTTCTTCTAACTGCTCAATGGTCACCATTTTATCCCGTGGGTAGCTGCCTACACTGACGCGACGCAACATAGACACATGAGCGCCACAGCCAAGTAATTCGCCTAAGTCATCAACGATGGTACGAATATACGTGCCTTTTGATACATGCAGCTCCATATCAATTTCATCGCCATCTATGCGTAGCACTTCTAAACGAAATACTTCGATATCACGTGCTTCACGTGGCACTTCAATACCTTCGCGGGCGTACTTATAAAGCGGTTGGCCTTGATATTTCAGTGCCGAGTACATTGACGGAATTTGCTTTGATTTACCGCGAAACTTGTCAACCGCAATCAAAATATCCGCATCTGTCACGTCAACTGGCTTGGTGCTCACCACTTCGCCATCCGCATCACTGGTGGTGGTACGCACGCCAAGCTTGGCTGTGACAATATAGGTTTTGTCAGTATCTAATAAAAACTGAGAAAACTTAGTCCCTTCACCCAAACAAATAGGCAGCATACCAGTAGCTAGTGGGTCAAGCGCACCGGTATGACCTGCTTTTTGTGCGAAATAAATCCCTCTAACTTGCTGCAACGCCTTGTTTGACGAGATCTCCAATGGCTTGTCTAACAGTACAATGCCGTTAACTGCACGACCTTTTCTGCGTTTCGCCATGGGTTATGCTTCCCCACCTTCGTCTGAGTTTTGCTCATCAGTAGCGTCTTCACCAGCGCGGCGCTGATCTTCAGCAACTGCTTGGTTAACCAAGTTAGTCATACGCACACCTTCAACAAGTGATGCATCATATTCAAAGCGAAGCTCTGGCATAATGCGCGCTTTAATGCGCTTGGCAAGCAAGGTGCGAATAAAGCTAGCCGCTTCATTTAAAATTTTGACCGATACTTCTTCGTCTTGCCCTTCAAGGGTGAAGAAAGTCACAAATACTTTGGCGTAGGCTAAATCGCGCGTTACTTCAACGGCATTCACTGTCACCATACCTAAACGTGGATCTTTGACTTCACGCTGGATAATGGTGGCTACTTCTTTTTGAATTTGTTGAGCAACGCGATCGGTACGAGAAAAATCTCTGCTCATAAAAACTCCTAGTCTACTCTCAACTCTCCATTCTCAACGGTCTATTCACAATTCTGTTGCTAAAACTACAGTTATTGAAACTGCCATTGAAAACAGAATAGCTGAGATAAAAAACGGGGGCAAAGCCCCCATTTAACAATTAATTACAGTCTACTTTTGCTCTGTTTGTATTTTTAACTATTGCTAATCTCGTTAAGTTCAAGGCGGAAGCGCGGAGCATATAACTATATGTGAGCACTTCCAACGCAGAAATTAACGTGAGTAGCTTAGTTAAATTACAAACTACGTTTAACTTCAACTGTTTCAAAAACTTCGATTTGGTCACCGACTTTAACGTCGTTGTAGTTCTTAACACCGATACCACATTCTGTACCGTTACGAACTTCTTGTACGTCGTCTTTAAAGCGGCGTAGTGACTCAAGTTCACCTTCGTAGATAACCACGTTTTCACGTAGTACACGAATTGGCGCGCTGCGCTTGATGATACCTTCAGTTACCATACAACCTGCGATTGCACCCAACTTCGGTGATTTGAATACGTCACGTACTTCAGCAAGACCAATGATTTCTTGCTTGAATTCTGGCGCAAGTAAACCACTCATTGCTTGTTTCACTTCATCGATTAAGTCGTAGATAACGCTGTAGTAACGTAAATCAACGCCTTCCGCTTCAATCACTTTACGTGCAGAGGCATCGGCACGAACGTTGAAACCAACCACGATAGCATTTGATGCTGCAGCAAGTGATGCGTCAGTTTCTGTGATACCACCCACACCAGAGCCGATGATTTTCACTTTAACTTCGTCAGTTGATAGCTTCACGAGCGCATCAGAAATCGCTTCAAGTGAACCTTGAACGTCAGACTTAAGTACCACGTTAACTTCAGAAACATCGCCTTCTGCCATGTCTGAGAACATGTTCTCAAGCTTAGCTTTTTGCTGGCGAGCAAGTTTCACGTCACGGAATTTACCCTGGCGGTAAAGCGCAACTTCACGTGCTTTCTTCTCATCTTTAACAACCGTTGCTTCGTCACCTGATTGCGGTACACCAGAAAGACCTAAAATCTCTACTGGAATTGAAGGACCTGCTGATTTGATTTGACGACCTAATTCATCGCGCATCGCACGAACACGACCATACTCTAAACCACAAAGTACGATATCACCTTGCTTCAAGGTACCTTCTTGAACAAGTACAGTAGCTACTGGGCCACGGCCTTTATCAAGCTTAGATTCAACAACAACACCATTTGCCATTTTATCAACAACAGCCGTTAGCTCTAATACTTCAGCTTGAAGCAATACAGCATCTAATAGCTCGTCGATACCAAGACCAGTTTTCGCTGAAACGTGAACGAACTGCACATCACCACCCCAATCTTCTGGGATAATGTCGTGTTGAGAAAGCTCAGTTTTAACGCGATCTGGATCAGCAGTTTCTTTATCCATTTTGTTAACAGCGATAACAATTGGCGCTTCTGCTGCTTTCGCGTGCTGAATAGCTTCAATCGTTTGTGGCATTACACCGTCATCGGCAGCTACAACAATGATTACGATATCAGTAGCTTTTGCACCACGAGAACGCATTGCCGTAAAGGCGGCGTGACCCGGAGTATCTAGGAAAGTGACCATACCTTGATCAGTATCTACGTGGTAAGCACCAATATGCTGCGTAATACCACCGGCTTCGCCTGCTGCTACTTTTGCTTCACGGATGTAGTCAAGTAGTGATGTTTTACCATGGTCAACGTGACCCATGATAGTCACTACTGGTGCACGTTTTTCCGCTTCACCCGCATCACCGCGATCAGATAATACCGCTTCTTCTAGGGCATTCTCTTTCACTAATACCACGTTGCGACCCATTTCTTCAGCAACAAGCGCGGCTGTTTCTTGGTCAATCACTTGGTTAATGGTCGCCATAGCGCCCATTTTGAACATCACTTTAACAACTTCAGCGCCTTTTACCGACATTTTGTTGGCAAGGTCAGCAACTGAAATCGTTTCACCGATGCGAACATCTTGTAGCTTCGTTTCAGCTGGTTTTTGGAAGCCATGTTTTAAGCTTTGTGGTGCAGATAAGGTTTTCTTCTTACCTTTGCCCGCTCTTACAGGTCTATCTTGTGGCTTCTTCTTCTTGCGACGACGACCGCCTTCGTCTTCAGCATCAACTTTATCTTCTGCTTCTTGCGCGTATACTGAAGATGTTACGTGAACCACGTCGTTTTCGTGTTTCTTACGCTCTTCTTCTTCAGCTTTCCAGCGCGCTTCATTTTCTTCAGCAAGTTTACGTGCCGCTTCTGCCGCCGCTTTCGCTTCTTCTTCCGCTTTTGCTTTTGCTTCTGCTTCTTGTTGCTTGCGAATACGCTCTGCTTCATCAGCTTCTGCTTGTTGCTCAGGCGTTAAAGCTTTTGCCGCTTCAATTTCTTGTGCTTTCGCTTGTGCCGCTTCTTTTGCTTTAGCGTCCGCTTCCGCTTTCGCCTTAGCTTTCTCTTCTGCTTCTACTTTAGCTTTCGCTTCGGCATCTGCCTTAGCTTTTGCTTCTGCCTCAGCAGCTGCTTTAGCTTCCGCTTCTGCTTGTGCCTTCGCTTCTTCAGCAGCTTTAGCTTCCGCTTCAGCTTGTTGCTGTTCTTCTAAGTCACTGCGCTTCACGTAAGTGCGTGTTTTACGCACTTCTACTTGCACTTGTTTAGCTTTTGAGCCACTACCCACAGAAAGTGTTGTTTTCTTTTTGCGGCTAAGCGTCATTTTGCTTGGCTGAGCGTCGCTGTCGTCACCGTGTTGCTTGCGCAGGTGAGTCAATAACGCTTCTTTTTCTTGCTCGGTTACTGTGTCGTTTGACGTTTTGGTAACACCTGTTTCAGCAAATTGACTGATTAGTGTATCAACCGGCGTACCGACTTCACTGGCGAGTTCGGATATGGTTACTTCTGCCATTTAAATAATTCCCCCGGCGTTCTATTCTTCGTTAAACCAACAGATGTTGCGAGCAGCCATGATTAGCTCACCTGCTTTGGTTTCATCAAGTTCTTCAATTTCAACTAAATCATCAACACCTTGCTCTGCAAGATCTTCAAGTGTTGCTACACCCTTGCTTGCAAGTACAAATGCTAAGTGACGATCTAAACCTTCAAGTGCTAATAAGTCTTCTGCTGGCTCAGCACCTTCTAATGATTCTTCGCTTGCTAGTGCTTGAGTGGTTAATGCACCTTTGGCACGCTCACGTAATTCGTTAACGATATCTTCGTCCATACCATCAATTTCTAATAGCTCATTGACAGGTACGTAGGCAATTTCTTCTAACGATGTGAAACCTTCATCCACTAATACACCAGCGAACTCATCGTCGATATCTAGCTTTTCAGTGAATAGGTTTAATACTTTGTCATTTTCCGCTTGGTGCTTAGCGTTCATGTCGTCAACTGTCATCACGTTTAGTTCCCAACCTGTTAGTTGGCTAGCTAAACGAATGTTTTGACCGTTACGACCAATTGCCATTGCAAGGTTGCCCTCTTCAACAGCAATATCCATAGTGCCTTTGTCTTCATCAACAATGATTGATGCAACTTCTGCTGGCGCCATAGCATTGATAACAAACTGTGCTGGGTTGTCGTCGAACAACACGATGTCAACACGCTCACCACCAAGTTCACCAGATACAGCTTGTACACGAGAACCACGCATACCAACACAAGCACCTACTGGGTCGATACGCTTGTCATTGCTTTTTACTGCAATTTTAGCGCGTGAGCCTGGATCGCGTGCTGCACCTTTGATTTCCAACATTTCTTCGCCAATTTCTGGCACTTCAACGCGGAATAGTTCAATCAACATTTCTGGCTTAGTGCGACTTACAAATAATTGTGCACCACGAGCTTCAGGTTTGATTGCGTATAACAAACCACGAACACGGTCACCTGGACGGAAGACTTCACGTGGTAACATGTCATCACGGTAAACAATCGCTTCAGCATTGTTACCTAAGTCTAGAATAACGCTATCGCGGTTTGCTTTTTTAACAACACCGGTAATTAGCTCACCTACTTGCTCTTGGTATGCATCGACAATTAACGCACGCTCTGCTTCACGTACTTTTTGTACGATAACTTGCTTAGCAGTTTGTGTCGTTATACGGTCAAACTTTACTGATTCAATTTGCTCTTCAACGTAGTCGCCTACATTCAATTCTGGGTTTTCAAATTGAGCAGCAGCTAAGCTTATTTCAGCAAATGGATTTTCCATTTCTTGTTCAGCATCATTGATAATTAACCAACGACGGAAGGTGTCAAAATCACCAGTTTTGCGATCGATGCAAACACGTACTTCAATATCGCCTTCGTATTTTTTCTTAGTAGCAGTTTCTAGCGCAGTTTCCATCGCCTGGAAAATGCTCTCGCGAGGTACCGCTTTTTCGTTCGATACGGCATCTACGACCAGTAAAACTTCCTTACTCATGTTCTTTAGCCTTCTACTTACTCAATAATTAAAACTGTGGGACTAGGTTCGCTTTATCAACACTGCTAAATGGCAGTTCAAAAGCTTCGCCGTCAACAACGACAACAAGTGTCTCGGCTTCAACGGCTTCTAGTACCCCTTTAAACTTGCGACGACCATTTAACGGTAAGCCAAGCTTGACATCGACAGTTTCACCAACAACGGCTTCAAAGTGCGCCAAATCAAATAACGGTCGGTCTAAGCCTGGAGACGATACTTCTAGGTTGTACTCTGTGCTAATTGGATCTTCAACATCCAAAATTGCACTCACCTGACGACTAACCTCTGCGCAATCATCAACGTTAATACCGTTTTCATGATCAATAAATAGTCGTAAAATTGAGTGCTTACCCGCACTAATAAATTCAACACCTAAAAGCTCTTTACCAAGCTGCTCTACAGCCGGGCGTAGCATGTCTGTTAGCTTATGCTCGAATTTTGCCAATCCTAAATCTCCAGATATAAAAAAAGGGCATAAAGCCCAGCGAAATAAAGCTGTTGTTTGTCGGCGATTGAATAGTAACAACGCAACAAACAAAAAAGGCCCAACAAAAGGGGCCTTAATTTCACTGAGCCCATTGTATTCAATGATGCACCAGCTTTGTAATAAAGCAGCATCAATGAAAAGCTTCATGATCAAAGTAAACGCAGACGTAAACTTCTCAGTGCAATCATGTCGCTCAATTAGATGCGCGGAATTATATAGTTAGCCCACTATATAAGCAAGTTAAAATCGGGAAAAGAGATGTTTTATTTGTTTGCCGTAAACAACGGGGAATTGTCGGGTTTTTTAACACTTATAACTAAATAACATGATTATTTACAACAAGTTAGTTTTATATCGATATTCATGTTATAAAATAAGGGTAAAGAGCGTCAATTCTCAACAGGATCCATAGCAAAGTCATGTACACATTTTCTCAATTATTAGCGAGAAATATATTGTTGGGCGTTGTATTTGTTATCGTAAGTACAGCACTCTCAGTGTTTTTTTTGGCCGAGTACACAACGCAAAAGCACGAGCAGCACCAAGCTGCAATTAGTGCTTTCGCCCAGCAATTGGGCAAAAGTAAAGAGCTAGCGAATGTACTCAGAAAAAGTGAAGACTACAGCCAATTAACCATCAACAGCTACGACGGCGAAAAAATCTACAGTTACAGCAACCCAAGTCCTGGCTTCACCTTTCCGCTGACCCAACCGCCAGCGCAAAAGGTATCCTTAAGCACCGTCGACTTGATGATTAACTACCAATTAAATACGTCAAAAGACTCGTTATTTGTACTTAAAATACTCTTTTCACTCACTGGCCTGATTATTTTATTAGTCGTTGTTGCCGCACAAATGAGTGTTCGCAAAAATGGCAAATTCATGTCGGCGATTAGTCACCAAATTAAAAAAGATTTATCACTTATTTCCTCTAATGACACTGAGGTTTATGACGACTTAATTGAAATACCGGAATTAAAAACTGGCATAGCTGAAATTAAGCAGTTAATAGAAAAGCAAGTGTCGACCTCATCAGTGTTAGAGCAACACGCCTATACTGACCACTTAACTGGTTTGGATAACCGAAACCGATTTGTACAATATTATGAGTCGCTGCGAGAGCCCGAAAGCGCCACTAAGTTTGGGGTGTTAGTCATTAGTCGTTGTAGTGAATTACAGACCGTTAACCAGATTCACGGTTACCATGAAGGTGACAATTATATTAAAAACGTCGCTAGCTTAATTCAAAGCGCCGTCGCAGCATACCGCTCAGGCCGACTGTTTAAGCTAAGCAGCTCAGACTTTGCTACCATTTTGCCAAACATCACGCTAAAAGAGGCGGAAAACTTTGCTAACGATTTAACTCAGCGCTTTAATGAATTCCAACAAAGTGCAGATCTTGACTCTGTTGCTTACACTGGCCTTGTTTATTTTGACCAAACCAAGCCACTGGGTGAATTGCTTGCCCTAGTCGATACAGGCATTAGTATTGCGCAAACCCAACACATTAATGCTTGGTATATTCAGAAAGACTCTGAAGCACTCAAAAATACTGACTTCAATCAAGGCAATCAAAATTGGCGCCAAGAAATTGATAACGTGATAGACAACCAACGTATCAGTTTATTGGTTCAACCGATTCAGCCAACAACGCGCAACAGTAAAGTGTACGGGGAAGTACTGGCTCGCTTCTTAAATTCAAATGATGAGATGCTACCAACCGCATCTTTTATCGCGATGGCCGAAAAGCTCGATAAGATAACTGCCGTAGATAAATTAATCATTGAAACCGCGATTAATGAGATCATCTCTAAAAATATCGTCGACCAAAGCTTTGGTATTAACGTGAGTGCGCGCTCGATAAGTGATGAGCACTTCTTGATCTGGTTAGAGCGTAAACTGTTGCGAGAAGCGAGTATCGCACCTCGTATTATTTTTGAAATCACAGAATTCGGTCTGCAACAAAACATTAAAACCAGTAAGCGTTTTATTGATTTGGTTCATCGTGCAGGTTCACGTGTCACAGTTGAGCGATTTGGTGTTGGTTTAACTTCGTTTAAGTTCTTCCGTGACTTAAAGCCAGACTTTATCAAAATGGACAGTACCTACACCCGCGATATTGATGATGATAAAAACAACCAATATTTTCTGCGCGTAATGGTTGACCTTGCCCACCGGCTCAGTATTACAGTGCTTGCTGAAAGTGTTGAAAGCCAAGAAGAGAAACACACGTTGGAGCGCTTATTTATCGATGGTTGCCAAGGCTTTTACATCGGCAAACCCAAACCTATCTAAATTTCGTAATATCCCACTCATGTGGCAAAAAGGGGTTTTTCCTCGAGCTTTTCAGAAGTAAAAAGTGAAAAACCCTACCATCCATAAGTTGTTAATTTGACGATAAACACGGATAATATGGCGAATTTATCCGATAACTTTTTCCTATATGACTGATTACCTGCTGTTGCTGATCGGCACAGTATTAGTGAACAACTTCGTATTAGTTCAGTTTTTGGGCTTGTGTCCTTTTATGGGGGTTTCTTCAAAAACTGAAACTGCCATCGGCATGTCGTTTGCGACTACATTCGTAATGACTTTGGCCTCTATGCTGAGTTACCTCGTACACACTTATATTCTGGCACCACTAGGGTTAGAGTTCCTAGAAACCATGGCCTTTATTTTAGTGATAGCTGTTGTTGTACAATTTACCGAAATGGTGGTGCATAAAACCAGTGCTAACTTGTACCGATTGTTAGGTATTTTCCTGCCACTGATCACCACTAACTGCGCGGTGTTAGGTGTTGCCCTGTTAAATATTAAAGAACAACACAACTTTTTGTCATCAATTGTCTATGGTTTTGGCGCCGCAGCTGGTTTTTCACTGGTGTTAATAATGTTTTCTGCGATGCGCGAAAAACTCGCTGATGCTGATGTGCCAACGCCATTTAAAGGCTCTGCGATCGCAATGATAACCGCTGGACTAATGTCGTTAGCTTTTATGGGTTTTACTGGTTTGGTGAAATTTTGATGACAGCGATTATTGCAATATTAGTGCTAGGCCTTATCGCTGCTGCCTTTGGCGCATTGCTTGGCTTCGCCTCAGTAAAGTTTAAAGTAGAAGGCGATCCCTTAGTTGAACAACTAGACACCTTGCTGCCTCAAACTCAGTGCGGACAGTGCGGTTACCCAGGCTGTAAGCCATACGCAGAAGCGGTTGCCAATGGCGAAGCTATTAATAAATGTGCGCCTGGCGGTGATGATACCATCAAAAAAATTGCCGATTTAATGGGCGTAGAGCCCGAGCCATTAGATGCTAGCCACGAGCAAGACAATACACCTAAAGTAGCTTTCATTATTGAAGAAGACTGTATTGGCTGTACCAAATGTATTCAAGCATGTCCGGTTGACGCTATTATCGGAGCAGCCAAGCAGATGCATACTATTATCAGCGACGAATGTACGGGCTGCGATCTCTGTGTTGCGCCATGTCCGGTTGACTGTATCGAAATGCGCCCTATCGCCCAAACCACACGCAACTGGCAATGGGATCTAAACGCTATTCCCGTCTTAGAATTAAAGTCATAGAGCTTGATTAGGTATTTCTGTGCAAAACATTATTAATCGAATCCAAAATAATCAGTTCTGGAAGTTTCACGGTGGTGTTCACCCACCCGAGCAAAAGTTTCTGACGGCCGATAAGCCGATCAAACCGTTGCAATTGCCAGAGCTGTTAATTATTCCAGTGCAGCAACACATTGGTGTGCCTGGCGATATTCAAGTAAAAGAAGGCGATCACGTGCTTAAAGGTGAGCCACTCACCTCACCAAGTTCACCTATGGCAGTGCCTATTCATGCGCCAACCAGTGGTACCATCGAAAAAATTGCCTTACATGTCATCGCCCACCCTTCAGGACTGAGCGAGCTTTGTATTTTCTTAAAGCCAGATAACCTTGATAGCTGGCGAGAGCGTCATGTTTGTGAAGATTTCACCTCATTATCACGCACTGATATTATCCAGAAAATAGCTAATGCAGGCATTAGCGGCATGGGCGGCGCTGGCTTCCCAACGCATATTAAAGTAGATAGCAAACCTAATATTGACTTTTTAATTGTCAATGCGGCCGAGTGCGAGCCTTACATTACGGCTGACGATTTATTAATGCGTGAACAAACGGCAACCATCGTCGATGGTATTAATATTTTAAAGCACTTGTTAATCCCGCGTATGGTGCTTATCGGCATTGAAGACAACAAACCGCAAGCAATTGAAGCACTGCGCAATGCAACAGCAGAGCTTGAAAACGTTAAAGTATGTGTATTGCCAACCATCTACCCTACCGGCGGTGAGAAGCAATTAATCAAAGCGCTGACAGGCCAAGAAGTCGCCAGTGGTAGTTTACCTATTCACCAAGGCATTGTGATGCAAAACGTTGCTAGTTGTTTTGCCATTGCCGAAGCTGTGATTCACGACACACCGTTAATCAAACGCGTTGTTACGGTTTCAGGCCAAGGGCTTGAGAAGCCACAAAACGTATGGGCTGCCATTGGCACGCCAGTAAAAGACTTAATTACCCAATGCCTTCCGGCAAAAGTAAACGGCTCACAACAAGCCGTTATTATGGGCGGGCCAATGATGGGCTTCACGCTACCAACAGATATGGTACCTGTGGTGAAAACATCTAATTGTGTGTTAGTGCCCGCCAGCCATGAACTTAACTTAAACAACAAAGAAGTTGAATGTATTCGCTGTGGCCAATGTGCGGAAGTTTGCCCAAGTAAACTGCTACCACAAGAGTTGCAATGGTCGGCAAAAGCCAAAGATCACAGCAAGCTTAAAGCGCTCAACCTATTTGATTGTATTGATTGTGGCGCATGTGCTTATGTTTGCCCAAGCCATATTCCGTTGGTGCATTACTACCGAATTGCAAAAGCAGAAATTCGCCAACAAGAGCTGCAAGACTTAAAAGCTGAAAAAGCAAAATCTCGTTTCGAAGCGCGTAAAGCCCGATTAGAACGCGAGAAAAAAGCACGGGAAGAAAAACAGCGCAAAGCGTCGGAAGCAAGAAGAGCGGCGATGAACGCTGACTCTGGTGAAGGTGCGTCAGCAAAATCTGCTGTGGCCGCAGCACTTGCCCGCGTGAAAGCGAAAAAAGCCCAGTCAGAAGGTACAACCGAGGCTGCGACAGAGGCAACAGCTACGCAAACCGCGAGCCCAGAGAAATCAAGAGCCGCCGCAGCGATTGCCAGAGCAAAAGCGAAAAAAGCAGCACAAGCCCAACAAGCTTCTGAGCAAACTTCTAAAAAAGCTGGTGTCGCAGCAGATACTAACCAGAGTAATGAAACATCGGCTGCTGCAAAAGATGATCGTGTTGCTGCGGCAATCGCTCGCACTAAAGCTAAGAAACTTGCTAAAGCTGCTGAAAGTGGGGACTCACCTGCTAACCAGAAAAGCACTGCTGAAAAACCACAACAAGCCGAAAGTAAAAAGGATACTGACACTAACCCGTCAATATCGACTGAAGCTTCGCATGAGCCAGAGAATAAGCAAGCCAAAGAGGCTTCAAAGAATGCACGTGTCGCCGCAGCTATTGCCAAAGCAAAAGCGAAAAAGGCAAAAACCGCACAAGAAAATGCAAGCGAAGATGCTAAAGCAAACGCAGAGCCGCCAGCTGCTTCAGACAGTGCTGATAGCTCTGGCAATTCTGATAGCGCCGATAACAAAAAAGCTAAAATTGCTGCCGCTATTGCTAAAGCCAAGGCGAAAAAACAAGCGCAAGCAACAAAAGCTGAACCGGATTCGCCAGACCAGTCACACAGTGACTCAAAGCGCGAACCAGCAGCCAAACACGCTGACGCTAGTGAAGAAAACCCTGATATTCAGGCGCAATCTCAAGATTCAGCGCCGCAAGGTGCTTCTGATGATGCAGCCGATGCTAAAAAGCGCAGAATCGCTAATGCTGTTGCCAAAGCCAAAGCGAAAAAGCTAGCTCAGCAAAAAACTGAGGCTAAATCAGAGGGCGAGGCAAAGAGTGAAGCTTCATTAGAAAGCGAAAGTACTGACAGCGAAAACACGGATAGCAAAAGCATCAAAGAAAACTCAACCAGCACAACTGAAACAGAAGAAGCCGTTATTCAGCCCGAACAACAAGAGGCGCCGGTAGAGTCAACCAGCAGTGCTGCTGACGAGAAAAAAGCACGTATCGCCGCGGCCGTTGCCAAAGCCAAAGCAAAGAAGCAACAAAGAGAAGAGTCAAAATAAGCCATGGCATTTTGGATAGCAAGCTCACCCCATAATCATATACAAAAACAAACTTCGGCGTTAATGCGCCTAGTGATTTTGGCAACCATTCCCGGTATTGCCGCTCAATGGTATTTTTTTGGTTGGGGTAATTTAATTCATATCGCCTTAGCCATTGTTACCGCGTTAGTGTGCGAATTTTTAGTCTTGTCGTTACGAGACAAACCCATCAAAACGGAACTGCTAGATGGCAGTGCCATTTTAACCGCGGTACTGCTGGGCATTTGTTTACCTGCCGTCGCCCCATGGTGGATTTCGGTATTGGGCGCCGCCTTTGCCATTCTTGTGGTAAAGCAGCTTTACGGTGGCTTAGGGCACAACCCGTTCAACCCCGCGATGGCTGCTTATGTAATGCTGCTCATTTCATTTCCAGTGCAAATGACCACATGGCTGCCACCAGCTCCGCTGATGGCAATTGAATATGGTTTTACTGACACCTTATGGATGATCTTCACTGAAAGTACCAGCCTAGGTTATTCAGCAGAACAGCTGCGCACGCATATAGACGGTTACACCATGGCAACACCGTTGGACACGTTAAAAACGACGATTGCAACCGGCTTCACATTAGCAGAAGCTGCTAAGTCTCCGGTATTTGGTGAACACTTTGCCTTAGGTTGGGAGTGGGTAAACATTGGTTTCCTTGCTGGCGGTTTATTACTACTAGCAAAAAAAGCAATCCCTTTGTCTACTCCGTTAAGCTTTCTAGCAAGCTTATTTGTTTGTAGCCTGATTGCTCATTTAATTAGTCCAGATCTTAACCCATCAACCATGTTTTACTGGTTGTCTGGCGCTACTATGCTCGGCGCATTTTTCATTATTACTGACCCAGTTTCAGGCGCAACAAGTGTTAAAGGCCGTATAGTGTTTGGCGCTCTGGCAGGTTTATTGGTGTTCTTGATCCGTAAGTTTGGTGGCTACCCAGACGCTGTCGCGTTTGCAGTATTGCTTTGTAATATGGCGGCACCGTTAATTGATGTATACACTCGCCCACGTACCTTTGGTCATCAGTTGGGAGGCAAGCAATGAAAATAGCCATTACCAAGAATGCCAAAATTCTCGCATTATTCGCCGTTGCTTGTACGGCGGTGGTTTCACTGACCTTTGAATTGACTAAAAACCGCATAAAACAACAAGAACAAAAACAATTGCTCAGTACCTTGCATGCCGTTGTGCCTGACGACATCCACGACAATGATATGTCGCAGCGCTGCGTTCGTATTAATGACCCATTACTTGGCAGCTCAGATGATCAACTTGCCTATCTCGCCACGCATAACGATCAGCCGATTGCTGCTGCCATAACTAGCGTTGCGCCTGATGGTTACAGTGGAAAAATTTTCCTGATGGTTGCAATGCATGTTGATGGCAAGCTTGGTGCTGTGCGCGTGCTTAAACATCAAGAAACCCCAGGTTTAGGCGATAAAGTAGAAGAGCGTAAAAGTGATTGGATATTTAGCTTCAACAACCGCAGTAAAGAAGAGCTAGAAAGTAGCCGCTGGGCGGTTGAAAAAGACGGTGGCATGATTGACCAATTTACTGGTGCGACTATTACACCTCGCGCTGTTGTTAAAGCAGTGAAAAAAACCGCGAATTACTTTGAACAACACAAAGACACCCTATTTCAGCAAGCCAATGCCTGTGAGGTTGAGCAGTGAAATTAACTGAAGAATATAAAGAACTTGCATGGCAAGGACTGTGGAAAAACAACCCTGGCCTTGTGCAACTACTTGGCTTATGTCCACTATTGGCGGTAACTTCAACAGTTACCAATGCATTGGGATTAGGGCTCGCAACTTTATTGGTGTTAATCGGCTCTAACGCAACCGTTTCAGCAATTCGCCACTGGGTACCAAAAGAAATTCGTATTCCTATTTTCGTGCTTATTATTGCCGCGTTCGTAACTTGCGTGCAGCTTTTAATGAACGCTTTTACTTATGGAATATACGAATCGCTAGGTATTTTCTTACCGCTAATCGTAACCAACTGTGCGATCATTGGCCGTGCTGAAGCATACGCCTCGAAAAATCCAATCAAGCAAGCGAGCTTTGACGGCTTAATGATGGGGCTTGGCTTTGCTGCGGTACTTGTTGTGCTAGGCGCAATGCGAGAGCTGCTTGGTCAAGGCACGTTATTTGATGGTGCGCATTTACTCTTTGGTGAATGGGCAACCAGCTTGCGTATTGAAGTATTGCATCTCGATAGCCAGTTTCTACTGGCCATTCTTCCGCCTGGCGCTTTTATCGGCATGGGCTTTTTAATCGCATTAAAGAACTATATCGATAGCCAAGCAGCAGCGCGCCAACCTGCGCCAGAGCAACAAGAAAACATTGAGCGTGTACGGGTTAATTTTGACTAAAAATCGACTATAGCCGCGACTAGAGCAGCTCTCAGTATGGAACTCACAGAAGCATAAAACGATGCATAAAACAATGCCATAAACCAAGGCACAAACCAATGCATCAGTGCGCTTAGGTGAGTTCTTATCAAACCAAAACTAAAGCACAGCTGCTGCTCTTCCCTAATTACTAGAAAGATCAGAAAAGACTAGAGAATTGATATTATGACTGACGCGCTTGAGCCTATTTCACAGAAAGAGGTAATTTCTAAAAAGGAAAAAGTACAAGCAATCATTGAGATTCTTGATGAACTTTACCCCGAAGTGCCTATTCCGCTCGATCACACAGATCCCTACACCCTCTTAGTTGCTGTGCTGTTATCAGCGCAATGTACCGACGAGCGCGTTAATCAAATCACCCCTAAGCTCTTTGCTAAAGCTGACAATCCATACGATATGGTGAAAATGACTATTGATGAAATCAAAGCTATCATCAAACCGTGTGGCTTATCACCAATGAAATCAAAAGGCATTTGGCACTTGTCACAAATGATTATCGAGCAACACCACGGTGAAGTACCACAAGATTTTAAGGCATTAGAAGCAATGCCAGGCGTTGGTCACAAAACTGCATCAGTGGTGATGGCACAGGCCTTCAATGTACCCGCCTTTCCGGTTGATACCCATATTCATCGTTTGATGTATCGTTGGGGCTTATCAAATGGCAAAAGCGTAGAGCAAACAGAGCGCGACGGTAAACGCCTATTCCCCAAAGAAAAATGGAACGACTTGCACTTACAGATTATTTACTACGGCCGCGAGTATTGCCCAGCAAGAGGATTTAATTTAGATAAGTGTATTATCACTCGCCAATATGGCCGTAAAAGCTTTGTTAACGAAGTGCTAAAAGAGCAAGCGAAAAAGCACAAGTAAGAAAATACAGGTAAAACTCTAGCTTACTCAACATTTAGGCACTATCTACAGCAAAAGCAGCGTCATCTTGATGCTCAGTACAATCAGTAACGCTGCAAAAATTTTCTTCAATACTCCAACAGGTAAATAGTGCGCCGCTTTTGCGCCCAGCGGCGCGAAGAAAAAGCTACTGATTGATATAAAAATAACCGCAGGCAAGTACACAAACCCTATCGTGTAAGCCACTGTTAGGTCGTCTTTCAAACCGTTAATTATATAGCCCAAGGTGGCAGTAACTGAAATAGGTAAACCTATCGCAGCTGACGTGCCAATGGCTTTTTTTACATCAACACTGTGCTTTATCAAGTAAGGGACAGTTAACGAGCCTCCTCCGATTGACACCAACGCAGATACCGCTCCAATACCGTTAGCAGCATAAAACATATTAGTTTTGTCTAACGTTCGCGGTTTTTCTATATGAGTCTTACTTTTCATCATGCGAATCGCCGTCCAAAACATAAAGCATGAAAACAGTATTGCTAGGTAAAGCGAATTTACATGCGATGCGATATATGTTGCGGCAAAAGTGCCTAACACAATGCCAAGTGACATGACTTTTACTATTTCCCAGACAACCGCTCCTTTTTGCTGGTGAGCACGTAGGCTAGAAAATGACGTAACGATTATACAAGCCATAGAAGTACCTAGCGCGATATGCATAAGATTGTCGCCTCCTACCCCTGACCATATCAAGAAATAAGAAAGTGCTGGCACTAATACCCCGCCACCTCCGACGCCAAGTAAGCCCGCCAAAAAACCAACGATACTTCCCAGCACTAATAACATTAAGATTGTAACCACGTCCAACATGCTAACCCCGTCTATAGATTGAAGTTGTTCATGCTAATGTGTAAATCAAATGGTAAGGTAACGACATTGAGAACACATATGTCGAATTTATGCCAACCATTCCTCCCTCTATCGAGAGCGAACAAAGCTTAGACAGACCCGTTAAAGTCGTTAATCGAACGATCGCCAACTGCACAACCGTCAAAAGGCATAGCCATGACTGGGGACAATTTATCTACGCTAACAAGGGTGTTTTGTCTGTTGTCACAGATACTGACAGATATATCGTGCCGCCCGAGCAAGGTGTTTGGGTGCTCCCCAACATTAGCCATGAAGTCACAACGCTTACTGAAGTAGAGCTTACAAGCTTTTATATTCGCAATGATGCGAGCAATGCCCTTCCAAGCGAGTGTTGTGTATTTGAAATTAATCAATTTCTTAAAACACTCATTTTAGAGGCAAAAAGCTGCTGCAATGACTATCAAAACAATGATGCGGATGATTTATTGCTGTCACTCATTCGATTAAAACTTGCTACCGCACCAAAAGTTCGCCTGCAGCTACCTTACCCGCAAGATAAGCGACTTCTTGCCATGCTCTCAATCATCCAAAACAACCCATCGAATAGGTATGATCTAAAACGATGGGGAGAAATTGTTGGCGCTTCAAGTAGAACACTGTCTCGACTTTTTAAAGCAGAAACTGGGCTTACCTACAACGCTTGGCGGCAGCGGCTAAATGTACAACTTGCCATTAGCAAGCTAAGTAATGGTGACGCAATCTCAACAATCGCGAGTGACCTTGGCTATGAATCCCCGTCTGCATTTGCTTATATGTTTAGAGAGAATACAGGGGTAACGCCAAGTTACTATTGGGATAAAGGTTAGTTGCTAGTAATAGCCATTTAAGGCGATATTTAGCGACTAGGCAGTAGATTAACCTACTAAAATGTTACGATTCTGTATTCGAATAAACATAAACTAGCAAGGCACACTAGTGACTTTACTCATAAATACGGTCAAAACAAGAAAAGATAAGAAAAATGAACAAAGAAAAACGCTTGGAAATTCTGACTCGATTAAGAGATGACAATCCGCACCCTACTACAGAGCTTAACTTCTCAACACCTTTTGAGCTGCTAATCGCGGTATTGCTATCAGCGCAGGCTACCGATGTAGGTGTTAATAAGGCCACTGAAAAGCTTTATGCAGTGGCAAACACGCCACAAGCCATTTTAGACTTAGGTATAGAAAAACTTAAGGACTACATCAAAACTATAGGCTTGTTTAATACCAAAGCCGAAAACACCATGAAAACCTGCCAAATGTTAGTGGACTTACATAGCGGCGAAGTACCTGAAAACCGTGAAGCGTTGGAAGCCTTGCCGGGTGTCGGTCGTAAAACCGCAAACGTAGTGCTGAACACAGCTTTTGGCTGGCTAAAAGATAACGAAGGTAGATACTTTTTAGCGGTTGATACTCATATTCAACGCCTTGCTAACCGCACTGGTTACGCAAAAGGCAAGACCGTTGAACAAACAGAGCAAGCCATAATTAAAAATACACCTCGTAAAACAGAATTTATGTACGACCTGCACCACTGGTTCATTTTACATGGGCGCTATATCTGCACAGCCAAAAAACCAAAGTGTGGCGCATGTATTATTGAAGACCTCTGTGAATTCAAGGATAAAGCTGCTTAAAAAGCGTATATTTCTTTCCTCACATTTAAGATTAAAGCTCCTAGCTGACCTAAAACTGACTTTAAAATGACTAATTCACACTTATCACAACAACATTTTGTAAAGTTAATTGCCAAACTACTTGACTCTTTAAATTACGAAAAAATTAAGGTTAATTATATATTTGAATATTTCATCGATCATGAATGCGAAATAGATATTATTTTTAAGGAAAGTGAGAATTGGTCAGTTGTTGAAGTAAAATCATATAGACCTCAAAACCCTCCGAGTGTAAGTCAACTAAAATTAGCAGTTGATACAATTATCGAAAAAAAAGGGCATTTTAAAGCCCAGAATGCCCTATTGATATTATCCTGTGAGCTAAACGACACCCTCAAAACATATGCAAAAGAAATAGCCCCAGCTTTAGAAATTTGGGATGTGAAAGACGTATTAAGAAAAGCCCTTCCTTTCCACGATCTATTTCAGGAAATTTTGCTCCACTTGGAAATTGATTCATCTATTCTCGTACCAGAATACAAGGAGTGTACTGAGAATAGTAAGACTAATAGCAAATGTGAGTCAGGCCAATATATTATTGAGGCATTGCTAGGTATAGAAACAGGACAAAAGATGTCTGGTGCATATGAAAATGTTTGTATTCAAGCACTAAAACATATTTTTAATAATGACCTTGCAGGTTGGCATGAACAAAGTGAAACTATAGATGGATTAACAAGAAGAGATTTAGTTTGTAGGGTTTTGCCAAATTCTGAGGTTTGGACGCTTATTCTGAATGATTTGCAAAGTAGATACGTTGTTTTTGAATTCAAAAATTATTCAAATCCTATAACTCAAAAAGAAGTCATTACTACAGAAAAATACTTATATACGACGGCATTACGAAGGGTAGCCTTTATCATCACACAGAATGGACACAGTGAATCGGCTTTTAAAGTAATGGAAGGAGCCATGAGAGAACATGGAAAGCTAATGTTGCCACTAACTACTCAAGACTTAATAGACCTTATTCATATGAAAGATGATGGTTCAGATCCAAATTCTTATATTTTTGACGTTGTAGACAAGTTTCTAATAAGACTTGGCCGATAAATATTGAGTTGAAATTGAATATGCCCCTTCCTGTATCTAAAAAAGAAAAAGTTCAGGCTATTATCGAAATTTTAGACGAACTGTACCCTGAAGTTCCTATTCCACTTGATCACAAAGATCCATATACCTTATTAGTTGCTGTATTATTATCTGCTCAATGTACCGATGAACGTGTAAATCAGATCACGCCGAAACTATTTGCGAAAGCTGATAACCCTTATGACATGGTGAAAATGAGCATTGATGAAATCAAAAGGTATCTGGCACCTTTCTGAGATGATCATTAATCAACATCATGGTGAAGTACCGCAGAATTTTAAAGATCTTGAAGCAATGCCTGGTGTTGGTCACAAAACAGCATCTGTTGTAATGGCACAAGCCTTTAACGTACCAGCCTTCCCTGTTGATACACACATACACCGTTTGATGTATCGTTGGGGCTTATCTAATGGCAAAAGTGTTGAACAAACAGAGCGGGATGGAAAACGTCTGTTCCCAAAAGAACGTTGGAACGACCTTCACCTTCAAATCATTTACTATGGCCGAGAATATTGCCCTGCAAGAGGCTTTGATTTAGATAAATGTATTATCACTCGCCAATATGGTCGCAAGAGCTTTATAAATGAAGTCCTTAAAGAACAAGCCAAAAAGAAATAACTTTCATTAAAAAATGCCCACCAAAAGGTGGGCATCAATCTATGTGGTAACAGCTGCACTCTTGTTTGATTAAGTTTGCCGTTAACTTTAATTATGACCATTAAGAGAAAACTTTGCGTTCTTGCCCCCATCACATATTTAAAGGTTCTCAAAAAAATCAGCTATCGAGCTGACCTTTCCCCCGAAATTAAGACCATGACTTTGATGAGATTTCCAATAAACTGGAGACAGTGGAGATCTCAAAATGAAAAAACGTTACACCGAAGAACAAATCATTCGAGCCATCAAACAGCATGAAGCAGGCACTAAAGTTGACGATATTTGCCGAGAAATGGGCATATCTACTGGTACGTTTTATAACTGGCGTAGCAAATATGCAGGCCTTGAAGTCAATGAAGCAAAACGTCTTAAAGCGCTTGAAGCTGAAAACAATAAGCTCAAACGGCTATTAGCGGAAAAGCTGCTTGAAGTAGAAGGAATGAAGGATGTACTTTCAAAAAAGTGGTAAAGCCTTCGGATAGAAAGCGGATAGCGAGTCATTTAATCGATAAATGGCGTGAGCACTACAACCATGTTCGACCGCATAGCTCACTGAATTATTTATCACCTGTTGAGTTCGCGAAACGGGCTGCTTAATATGAATTATCTCATTGAAGAAGTGGTACTAATTTCAGGGGAAAGGTCACACTTTTGCTAAAGAATTAGGTTTATCTATATCCGTAATCAAGCGAAGCCGTCGTGTCACAAGCTTTCTCGTTAAGCTTGATATCGATCTTGAGACAATTATAGTGGGTAAAGATCTTTTGGATGAAATAAGAAAGCTGGTTGAGTTTTGTGGCGAAGCTACAAATAAAACTCTTGTAAAACGACTAATTGCAGATGCATCAAGGCCACTAAAGGATAAAAGAAAACTTAAAGGTAGTTGTATTAAAACACTTAAAGTACTAGCCAAAGAGCAAGAAAAATTAGACCTAAATAATTTTAGAGAATATTTAGCCAAACTGCCTAATCATAAAATCAAAATTCTGAAAAATTTAAGCCTCACTACATCATTTATGAATTTCCAAGGAAGAACTGCTTCAAATGATCCAAGCTTTGCCGTAAGCCAAAATGAAAAAAAATTTCCTCGCTGGCTGTTAAAGGGCATTGTACTTTTAATCTGCTCGTTTATATCTGTTGAAAATGCCTCATTTAACTCTGGTATAGATCAAACTTCATATTCATACATGGAAGCATATTCAAAATTAAAGGAGATGAAGAAACTCTAACAAAGCCTGCATTTCTTGAGATTTAAACAAGCCAATTTTACTGGAAGTTATACAGCAACAACAGGCGCTTAGGTCACCTCATCGTTTTCTAAAATTATTAAGCACCTAGTCTAATCGACTAGAAACTTTACAATCAATACCGTTATCTCTTAGCACTTTTCCAAAAGCTTCAGCGTAAGCTTTTTTCGGTTCAATTGACTGCATATCCCAAGTATTTTCATGTATTGGTATCGGATTTGCTGGCACATCCCAGCCACTTTTGTAATTCCGATGCCCAATATTATTATCTTTTAACCACCTAGCCATGCCTTTTCGTGCGTCTGGAACAGTAACCCAAGCAAAACCACAAGCCCCATCAAAAATAGGAGAGTACTCAGCCAATGTCATAGGAGTTGGGATACACTCTTGAGCGGCTAGCTCTCCTGCAACATTCGTTCGCTGATATATATCACTCCACCTAGCATTCCCTTTTAGGCCAATAGGGGATATGTTTTGAGGTGCTGCATCAAATTGTATATCTAAAGGCTCTTTATAGGGGTATGCAGTAACAAGTCTTGGAGCACTACCACTATTAACCATCCAACCCGTTTGAATTATAGCCCGTCGGTTGTTTCGCCCTATAATTTCTATTAAAGCTCCATGATTTATACCGTGGTTATTGTGCTTCAACCTAAATATTGACGCTGTTTTCATAGCACCTGATATTTGATCGGCAAGGTACCTCCAGTCTTCACGCTTGATTCCTAAGGTATTAATGAAAAATTTAGCTTTAGAACCGCCATCTGAATGGTCTAAATTTAGAAGGTAATTTTTAACTTTATTCTTCTCGCAAACGAAGTCACCATATTTATGATTAAAGTTAACCTTATAATATACATCTTCGATTTCAGGGTTACCTTGAAGGTAATCTAATAGTTCACGAGCTACTTTCTGACTATGGGTAGGCTGAGATTTACCGTTAATCCTAGCCATGGATAAAGCCCCCCGTATAGAAGTGGTTGAAGCTTCAATCGAATGGGGTGCCTTGGCAACGAAATTCTCTGGTTCCAACAATATAGGTTTACTCATTGAGCCATATGATTCTGCTGATGATAAATCTTCTTCATAATCATCTATATAATCTGACCGATAATAGAATTGATTATTTTGAATAAAAGCTCCATCCATTAGCTGAAGTTGAAATAACCTCAAATGGAGAGGGTTACCAGTATCAATTAAACACGCGCCTAAATATGGGAGGTACGTATTAGTTTTTTGATCAATTTCGGCTGCCAACTCTTGAGAAATGCTAGTCAGTACAATGCACCATATATTGGTTCTAGCCATTTTGAATGGAAAATTGACTGTATCGACCGTATTCCAACCCTCATCTAAAGATTCAGAAAAATCACATAGAATAAGTTTGTATAGCTCCTTATCAAGCGACATAGAGTGGCTTACCATAAAACTACTTGTACTTTTCGACTTGCCTTTTGATACCTCACTTATTTTATTTGCTAATAAGTAAGGCATGATATCGCCTCTTAAGACCTGTGTATTCACAATTTGCGCACTTGACTCTGCTGCGGACACAATTTTAGAAGTACATGGTGGACCATAATAACTTCCTAGTTCAGAATGGTCTGCATCGAAAAAGAACGCAAATGGTTGATTCATCTTAATGAATCGACCAGATTTTCCTAGACACAAATAAGTTGTAAACTTTGTGTCCTAGGAGGATGAATGAGCGCTAAAAGATTTCCCGAAGAATTTAAGGTTCAGGCCGTTAAGCAAGTGACTGAAAAAGGTCACTCCGTTGCAAGCGTTGCAGAACGGTTAGATATCTCGACAAATAGTCTTTATATCTGGTTAAAACGCTATGGCAGTAACAGCGAACACTACCAAGAATTATCCGAGCAAGAAAAGCGTATTAAAGCGCTTGAGAAAGAACTAAAGCGTACTCAACAAGAACGTGATCTATTAAAGGAAGCCGCCGTGTACTTTGCGGGCGAGTCAAAGAAAAGTACACGTTCATAAAGTCTCGGCTCAACCAATACCCCATAAAGCTGATGTGCCAAGCGTTGCAAGTTCACCGCAGTGGCTTTCATGCTTGGTTGCAAAAGCCAGAATCCAAGCGAGCTAAGGATGACAAGCGCTTAACGGGTTTAATCAAACAGTCTTGGCTTGAAAGCGGCTGCGTTTACGGTTATCGCAAAATTCAAAGTGATATGTTGGATTTAGGTGAAGTTTGCTCAAAGAATAGAGTTCATCGATTAATGCAGTTATCAGGCATTCAAGCTCAAGTCGGCTATAAGAAGCGCAAAGGCAACTATGGCACTAAGCCTTCTGTGGTCGCAGATAACCAGTTAAAACGACAGTTTGATGTAGTACAGCCAAATCAAGCTTGGGTAACTGATATCACTTATATTGATACGCACGAAGGCTTTCTCTATTTAGCCGTAGTTATCGACTTGTTTTCTCGGCAAGTCGTTGGCTGGTCGATGCAATCGATGATGCATACTGATTTAGTCTTAAGTGCATTACTCGCTGCTGTATGGCGAAGAAAACCTAAGCAAACGGTTATTATACATTCCGATCAAGGCAGCCAATTTACAGGTTATGACTGGCAACGATTTGCTGCTGAGCATAATTTATCACTCAGTATGAGTCGTAGAGGTAACTGCCATGATAATGCTGTTGCTGAGAGCTTCTTTCAGTTGCTAAAACGTGAACGGATCAAGCGAAGAAAATACAAAAATAGAGAAAAAGCTAAGGAAGATATTTTCGATTACATCGAAATGTTTTATAACAGCAAACGTAAACATGGTTATCTAAATAATCAGTCTCCAACTG
>NZ_QUOT01000003.1 GCF_003390375.1 Thalassotalea euphylliae
ATCAAAACGGGTAACTCTCTACTTTTCAAGAAGATGTGTCAGATCTTGTCTGAACTAATTCAATTTATGCGCGTATATAAGTTCAAGATGGTAAAGCAATTAACTTTGCTAGGGTACAGCTACGAAGATGGTGCCGTTGTACTTGAACTTCTCACCTTTGGCTCCAACGAAAATTTCTATCGGGATGCAAAGAGACTATTTTGAGTTATAACGCTTTAGTTAAACGGCTTGTAATGGTTGGCTTGTGTTTTTGCGTCTTTTGCAAAAACCGAGACAAGCGTTACAAGTCCGATTGAACTACTTGTATGCTTTACCAAAATCTCCACCAAGGCTTACCGTTGGAATTACTAGAAAATTCCTGATACCTTCTCTCGACCATGGCTGAGAAATGACTGAAATCATGCTCACTCTCGCCTTTAACATACATGAGAGCACCAAATGAATCTGCGTAATCCGGTAAGTAGAGCGCACCTTCCTTTCCATAGTATTCTTTAAGGAATTCATTGCCTTGATCGTTGAAATCTTCATCCGTTAACTTACTGTCGCACCAGCGCATAAAAAAATCTGTTGCGCTTATCTCATTGGCAATAACTTTTTGTAGATCACTATTACTTGATTCATCTTCAGTGTGAATTTCACCAGCCCATCCCTTTTGGAAGCACCACTTCATTATTAAAGCTATGTGAGTAGCTCCATATTCCTCTGGCGACCCCTCAGGAAATTCACCTCCATAGTGCCAGCTTGCATCGTCGTACTTCATAACTCTCCTTGCATATAACGCTGCGTTAAGCGGCAAATAACTGTTGGCTATAATGTTAAGCGAAGCGAAACCGAGACAACAGTTATTTGTCCGTTTGAACGCCTTGTTATAGGCCCAATACTTGAACTATACTACAGAAATACCATTTTTAGGTATATTTTGGTATCAGGAGCAAGTTTATGGCTAAAAACACTAGTATCACACTCGGCGATCATTTTGATGGCTTTATCGCAAACCAAATTCAAAGTGGCCGCTACGGCTCTGCAAGTGAAGTTATCCGCTCTGCATTGCGCTTGCTAGAAACACAGGAAACCAAATTAAACACTTTACGTCAACTACTAGCTGAAGGTGAAGAAAGTGGTATGGTTGACTATAACATGGATGATTTTATTGCAGAGTTAGATAATGAGAAGTAAACGTGAAGCCATTTCAACTTACTGCAAAAGCTAAGTCTGATTTAAAGGACATCGCTCTTTTCACACAGCGACGTTGGGGACGAGAGCAACGAAATATTTATATTAAACAATTTGATGAATCTTTCTGGCTTTTGGCAGAAAACCCTGATGTTGGTAAAAGTTGTGATGAAATTCGTTTAGGTTACCGAAAATTCCCACAAGGTAGCCATGTTATCTTTTATAAGCAGGTTGATAGTCAACACATTCAAATCATAAGGATTTTGCACAAAAGCATGGATGTGACTCCTATCTTTAGCACATAACGAATGATATGGACTCCCCGCTCGGCATCTTTCTCTAGCGAGTGTGCCATAGTGAAGTTGATTATTTGCTTCAATTGAGGAGAGTCCATATGTCACTAATTAAAGCAATTGGCATCGATTTAGCCAAATCTGTTTTCAGTATCCACGGTGTCGATAGTCATGACAAGTGTCAATTACGAAAAACCGTTAAGCGAAACAAACTGTTAGCTGAAATTGCTAAGTTGCCAGCGTGTATCATTGGTATGGAAGCTTGCTCTGGTGCACATTACTGGGCAAGAGAGTTTGCTAAGCTTGGCCATGAAGTACGCATCATGGCTTCAAAGTTCGTCATTCCATATCGCCAAAATGAAAAGAACGATGCCAACGACGCTGAAGCCATTTGTGAAGCGGTGACCCGCCCCAAAACGCGTTTTGTCACCATCAAAAGTGAAGAGCAACAAGCTGTATTGTGCTTACACCGTATTCGCCAAGGGGCTATCAAGGATAGAACGGCACTGATTAATCGCCTACGAGGTTTGCTCGCTGAGTTTGGCATTGTCATGCCCAAAGGGCGGTATCCAGCACAACATGCCATCACAGGTATTTTAGCAGATGCTGACAATGGTCTACCGCTGCTCGCTAGAGAGCTACTAAGTGACTTATGGCAAGACATTAAAGCATTAAACCAGCAAATTCTTAAACATGACCGAAAGCTCTACCAACTCGCGAACCAAATGAACGCGGCAAAACGCTTGATGAGTATACCTGGCGTTGGAGAAATCACGGCAACGGCGGTTGTTGCGACGGTGAGTGACGCAAAAGATTTTGATACCAGTCGCGCCTTTAGTGCGTGGATAGGGCTAGTCCCTAGGCAATATACGACAGGTGGGCAAGTGAAGCTTGGCCGAATATCTAAACGTGGCGAAAAACACATTCGCACCTCACTCATTCACGGTGCGCGAGCTGTAATAGCCAACTGCAAACATAAAACAGACAGAACGAGCTTATGGGTGAAAGAGCTGATTGAGCGACGAGGGTTTAAACGAGCAACCGTCGCGCTTGCGGCCAAGAATGCACGGTTGATATGGGCATTGCTGCGAAGTAAAAACGAATACCAAATAGATTATGTAAAATAGAAAAGATTGACGTTGTAAAGGTAACCCTAACGGTTAACCCCACCGCGTCTTAGCATGAGCGATTGACGATAACACGGTCAGACCGAGAGCATGAAAGCCTGTTTAGCCGGGAAGCGCATTTCTTGAAAGAGAAGACGCTGTCTAACGAATGAGGCCATGCTCAAGCGCAAATCATCAGGGCGATAGCACAAGCTGTTACGGCAGTATGCTAATAAACGCCGAATGTAGAGCTGCTGTCAGACTTTCTTGTTTTCAGAGACTGCTTGTGCTTGACAAAGGGGAGTCCATGTAGCCTTACTAAAAGGCGGAAAATGCTTGGCTAAACTTTGCGACGAAGGAGCACAAGCCAAGCGTTTTGCGTCCTTTTGAGTAACTTGTATGGATAATTACCCACCTAAATAACTATTTTCGGTAAAGAGAGACCCAAGCCTTAGCGGCAACTAAGGCCTTCTTTTACAGTAGTTCGATTGATTAATGGCTCCTCAATCGAGAGACCGATAACAAGAACGAACGCTGTAAAAGACTCCAAGCAACATACTCGAATAGTCTACTGGGTCTCGAACCCGCATTATGCAAGCAAGGGTTAGCTTATTATGAAAACAGTCATCAATCAAAAGATTCACGTTGGGGTAGATACAGGTAAGTACCAACTTGATATATATCTTCGTCCTTTGGACATTTACTTCACCGTCCCCAATGACGAAAAAGGGATTGCAGAAGCCATAAATCAGCTCAAGCAATACCCTGTTGAACGCATCGTCATTGAAGCGACAGGGCGGTTAGAAATGCCGTTTATTATGGCGTGTGCGAACAGCAAACTGCCGTTTGTTATCGCCAATCCTATTCACATCAAACGCTTTGCAGGTGCGATTGGACAGCGCGCTAAAACAGACAAACTTGATGCGCAGCTTATCGCTCATTATGGGGAAGTGATTAAACCAGCACTATCACAACTCAAACCAGCCACTATGCAAGTCATGAGTGATTTGGTCGCCAGAAGAAATCAGTTACTTGTGATGCAAACGATGGAAAAGAACCGCCTTCAGTCTTTGCCAAAAAGCTTATCAATGACCATCAAGCCGATACTTACCGCGTTTAAACATCAAATCCTAAAAATTGAAAAGAAACTCGTTGAACTCATCGAATCTTGCCCTGAATACCAGAAGAAAAATACGATTCTGCAAAGCATGACAGGTATCGGCAAAATAGCGGCCGCATCAATCATCAGTAATTTACCAGAGCTTGGCTATGTAACGGGTAAACAAGCGAGCAGCCTAGTTGGTGTTGCGCCGATGAATCGAGAAAGTGGCCGTTATAAAGGACAACGGAGAATCCAAGGTGGGCGGCACCAAGTGCGCACGGTGTTATATATGGCGATGCTGTCAGCGATTCAAAGTAATCCGGTGTTTAAAGATACCTATCAACGATTAGTTGGTGCAGGCAAACCTAAAAAAGTGGCGATAATTGCCTGTATCAGAAAGATGGTGGTGATATTAAATTCGATGCTCAGAGATGAAGTAATGTGGGAAGCGCCAAAAGCTTAAAAATTAGCTGTACTAGTTCAGATAAAATGTACTAGTTCAGACTTGATCTGACAGTTACCCGTTTTTCAATCGGTGACTGTCAGTTTAGATTTGAGCTAAATTCTTCTCAGCCCAAATCGATTTTCCATCAAGTAATGTTTCAAGTGGCGTTCTGCCACAGCACATTTTGCCCTGATGAGTTCGATCATTATTGTAATAAACCATCCATTCGTCCAGATCCTTTTGTAATTCCTCTAACGAGCCATAGAGCCTCTTACGGAACGTAACCTGATAAAACTCCTGCAATATTGTTTTGTGGAAACGTTCACAGATACCATTTGTCTGCGGTGACATCGCTTTCGTTTTTGTATGATCGATATCATTTATTGCTAGATAAAGCTGGTAATCATGATGTTCAACCTTGCCACAATACTCAGTGCCTCGGTCTGTGAGAATGCGTAACATTGGTAGCTCGTGCTGCTCGAAGTAAGGCAAAACCTTGTCGTTGAGTATGTCAGCAGCAGTGATTGGCGTTTTCGTTGTGTAGAGCTTGGCAAATGCAACCTTGCTGTAAGTATCAACGAACGTCTGCTGGTAGATACGGCCAACACCTTTTAGATTACCCACATAAAACGTGTCCTGTGAGCCTAGGTAGCCCGGATGAGCCGTTTCTATCTCGCCACAAGCTTCATCATCGTTCTTTTTCTTCTCAAGTGCAGCAACTTGAGCATCGGTGAGAATGATGCCGTCGTTAGCGACTTTCTCTTCAAGCGCTTTCAGCCGTTTTTTGAAGTTTTCTAAGTCATGGCGCAACCAGATTGAACGCACGCCACTGGCAGATACAAATACGCCTTGCTTACGAAGTTCATTGCTGGTTCTGACTTGGCCGTGCGCGGGGTATTCAATGGCATAATCCATTACTGCTTTTTCGGTTTTTTCATCAACACGATTTTTTATATTTGGTTTTCGGCGGGACTTATCAATAAGCGCATCAATGCCGCCATCTTCAGCCAGCTCTTGATAACGATAAAATGTATCTCGTGATACGCCCATCACTTTGCAAGCTCTGGATACATTACCAAGTTCTTCAGCTAGGTTGAGCAAACCTGCTTTGTGTTTAATGATTGGATTGTTAGTATGAAGCATGAGAGTTACCTCTTTGTTTGTTTTGATTAAAGATTCAGCACCTTTATCAAAACGGGTAACTCTCTACTTTTCAAGAAGATGTGTCAGATCTTGTCTGAACTAATTCAGATAAAACCTATTTTATGAATCAAGAAAACGTCTAGGGTAGTCTGGTCGATTCAGTTTCTATCTCGCCACAAGCTTCATCATCGTTCTTTTTCTTCTCAAGTGCAGCAACTTGAGCATCGGTGAGAATGATGCCGTCGTTAGCGACTTTCTCTTCAAGCGCTTTCAGCCGTTTTTTGAAGTTTTCTAAGTCATGGCGCAACCAGATTGAACGCACGCCACTGGCAGATACAAATACGCCTTGCTTACGAAGTTCATTGCTGGTTCTGACTTGGCCGTGCGCGGGGTATTCAATGGCATAATCCATTACTGCTTTTTCGGTTTTTTCATCAACACGATTTTTTATATTTGGTTTTCGGCGGGACTTATCAATAAGCGCATCAATGCCGCCATCTTCAGCCAGCTCTTGATAACGATAAAATGTATCTCGTGATACGCCCATCACTTTGCAAGCTCTGGATACATTACCAAGTTCTTCAGCTAGGTTGAGCAAACCTGCTTTGTGTTTAATGATTGGATTGTTAGTATGAAGCATGAGAGTTACCTCTTTGTTTGTTTTGATTAAAGATTCAGCACCTTTATCAAAACGGGTAACTCTCTACTTTTCAAGAAGATGTGTCAGATCTTGTCTGAACTAATTCAAATTAGCTATTGACGCCATAGTCTCTTGTTATATTTTCAATTTATCTCTTAGCCCTTGAGGGGCTAGATAAAGAATAGTTTTACCCTTTTTACTCTTAGTAGAAATAAGCAAGTCTTCGTCAACAAGTCCATTTAAATATGTTCTAGCCGTACCCTCGTTAATATCAAAATCTGTTGATACCTGTTTTGAAGTAAATATTTTGCCGGGTTCTTTTACAGCGTCTTTTAATAATTCCAACTGAGCACGTTTAAGTTTCTTGGACAGTGGGCTTTTTTCAATCCATTCCATGAACTGATAAAACTCACTTTTCTTAGCTTCAATATGGTTTTGAAGAGCGTCTACAGCCTTTCTAACAATTTCTGTTTGATGATAAATAAAATAAGTTAAATCTAAGTCATCTGTCTCCGTATAAATATATGCAGTATCGTAATCACTTCTTTTTTCTTGTATTAGTTTACTAATAGAAACGTATTCAAAAAGCCAATACCCACTTCTTAACATAAACCAATAAAACAATGCTCTCGCTGTTCTACCATTTCCGTCACCAAAAGGGTGGATAAAACCTATCATAAAGTGAAGTATGATAGCTTTCACAAGAGGATGAATGAAACTATCACTGTTTTCACCGTCATTACATTGGTTTGCAAATTCACATAGAAGAGTTAGCCGTTCTTTTAAAGATTTATAGCAAGGAGGTTCATGCGCGATTTCGTTATACATATCTTTAACTGTAATATCGTTATCGTTACGAATTTCACCAGGTATTGCATTATTATCAATTGCATTGTGTGTAGCTATTTCATGGAGTTCCAATAACAAAGCTATACTTAATTCTTCATCTTTTCTTTCAACTACCTTTTTCATCAGCAGATAATTATTAAATATCATTTGTTCTGACTTGTCAGAGGGTTTTCTATTATTCTCCAACATGTCTTTTGCCACTTTTCTTGTGGTGGATGCTCCTTCGAGTTGTGATGATGTTATCGCTTCTTCCATCATCAAGTTCTTTACTAAATACCGATCTTTTTCTCGTGCAGTAATAAATGAACCATCACCAATTGAATGACCACCACCAGTTAATTTATCAATATGATGTAGCTGAGAGAATAATGAGTCAGGCACACAATAACTAAATAATTCTCTTTCTTTTTTTCCTTGTAAGGCCTCTATGTATTTAGTAATAGTTTTTCTAGAAAGCTTAGTTGCTATCCAAGCAGCAGTTTCATCATCACCTTTTTCAACCTTCCACTTAAACTTATCCCAGTGAAGATAGTTACCTTTAGGATCTGTGGCTTTATATTTTGCCAATAAATGAATAAAGTTTTGCGGGAGCGTCTCTTCCATTAATTTATTAAATGGAATGGGAGTTCTTATCCGTGCCATAAAACACCTGAAAAAACAAAATTGATAAATCGAGTTTATATTAAATTAAGAACAATTCAACTCAAATATGATTTTTTGTGTTTTTATGCTTATGTAAAAAAGTAAAAAAGTAAAAAAGTAAAAAAGTAAAAAAGTAAAAAAGTAAAAAAGTAAAAAAGTAAAAAAGTAACAATTAAATTTTTATACTTGAGTTTAGTTTCGAGCGGAATAGTTGAAAATATAACGCTTAAATAAACGGCTAAAAATGCTTAGCTATACTTGTGAGTGAAACGAACCAAGCCAAGCATTTTTAGTCCGATTTAATTTTCTTGTATGGATAATTACCCACCTAAATAACCATTTTCGGTAAAGAGAGACCCAAGCCTTAGCGGCAACTAAGGCCTTCTTTTACAGTAGTTCGAT
>NZ_QUOT01000004.1 GCF_003390375.1 Thalassotalea euphylliae
CTAAACTGACAGTCACCGATTGAAAAACGGGTAACTGTCAGATCAAGTCTGAACTAGTACATTTTATCTGAACTAGTACAGCTAATTTTTAAGCTTTTGGCGCTTCCCACATTACTTCATCTCTGAGCATCGAATTTAATATCACCACCATCTTTCTGATACAGGCAATTATCGCCACTTTTTTAGGTTTGCCTGCACCAACTAATCGTTGATAGGTATCTTTAAACACCGGATTACTTTGAATCGCTGACAGCATCGCCATATATAACACCGTGCGCACTTGGTGCCGCCCACCTTGGATTCTCCGTTGTCCTTTATAACGGCCACTTTCTCGATTCATCGGCGCAACACCAACTAGGCTGCTCGCTTGTTTACCCGTTACATAGCCAAGCTCTGGTAAATTACTGATGATTGATGCGGCCGCTATTTTGCCGATACCTGTCATGCTTTGCAGAATCGTATTTTTCTTCTGGTATTCAGGGCAAGATTCGATGAGTTCAACGAGTTTCTTTTCAATTTTTAGGATTTGATGTTTAAACGCGGTAAGTATCGGCTTGATGGTCATTGATAAGCTTTTTGGCAAAGACTGAAGGCGGTTCTTTTCCATCGTTTGCATCACAAGTAACTGATTTCTTCTGGCGACCAAATCACTCATGACTTGCATAGTGGCTGGTTTGAGTTGTGATAGTGCTGGTTTAATCACTTCCCCATAATGAGCGATAAGCTGCGCATCAAGTTTGTCTGTTTTAGCGCGCTGTCCAATCGCACCTGCAAAGCGTTTGATGTGAATAGGATTGGCGATAACAAACGGCAGTTTGCTGTTCGCACACGCCATAATAAACGGCATTTCTAACCGCCCTGTCGCTTCAATGACGATGCGTTCAACAGGGTATTGCTTGAGCTGATTTATGGCTTCTGCAATCCCTTTTTCGTCATTGGGGACGGTGAAGTAAATGTCCAAAGGACGAAGATATATATCAAGTTGGTACTTACCTGTATCTACCCCAACGTGAATCTTTTGATTGATGACTGTTTTCATAATAAGCTAACCCTTGCTTGCATAATGCGGGTTCGAGACCCAGTAGACTATTCGAGTATGTTGCTTGGAGTCTTTTACAGCGTTCGTTCTTGTTATCGGTCTCTCGATTGAGGAGCCATTAATCA
>NZ_QUOT01000005.1 GCF_003390375.1 Thalassotalea euphylliae
AAGTGACTGAAAAAGGTCACTCCGTTGCAAGCGTTGCAGAACGGTTAGATATCTCGACAAATAGTCTTTATATCTGGTTAAAACGCTATGGCAGTAACAGCGAACACTACCAAGAATTATCCGAGCAAGAAAAGCGTATTAAAGCGCTTGAGAAAGAACTAAAGCGTACTCAACAAGAACGTGATCTATTAAAGGAAGCCGCCGTGTACTTTGCGGGCGAGTCAAAGAAAAGTACACGTTCATAAAGTCTCGGCTCAACCAATACCCCATAAAGCTGATGTGCCAAGCGTTGCAAGTTCACCGCAGTGGCTTTCATGCTTGGTTGCAAAAGCCAGAATCCAAGCGAGCTAAGGATGACAAGCGCTTAACGGGTTTAATCAAACAGTCTTGGCTTGAAAGCGGCTGCGTTTACGGTTATCGCAAAATTCAAAGTGATATGTTGGATTTAGGTGAAGTTTGCTCAAAGAATAGAGTTCATCGATTAATGCAGTTATCAGGCATTCAAGCTCAAGTCGGCTATAAGAAGCGCAAAGGCAACTATGGCACTAAGCCTTCTGTGGTCGCAGATAACCAGTTAAAACGACAGTTTGATGTAGTACAGCCAAATCAAGCTTGGGTAACTGATATCACTTATATTGATACGCACGAAGGCTTTCTCTATTTAGCCGTAGTTATCGACTTGTTTTCTCGGCAAGTCGTTGGCTGGTCGATGCAATCGATGATGCATACTGATTTAGTCTTAAGTGCATTACTCGCTGCTGTATGGCGAAGAAAACCTAAGCAAACGGTTATTATACATTCCGATCAAGGCAGCCAATTTACAGGTTATGACTGGCAACGATTTGCTGCTGAGCATAATTTATCACTCAGTATGAGTCGTAGAGGTAACTGCCATGATAATGCTGTTGCTGAGAGCTTCTTTCAGTTGCTAAAACGTGAACGGATCAAGCGAAGAAAATACAAAAATAGAGAAAAAGCTAAGGAAGATATTTTCGATTACATCGAAATGTTTTATAACAGC
>NZ_QUOT01000006.1 GCF_003390375.1 Thalassotalea euphylliae
TGAGCTAAATTCTTCTCAGCCCAAATCGATTTTCCATCAAGTAATGTTTCAAGTGGCGTTCTGCCACAGCACATTTTGCCCTGATGAGTTCGATCATTATTGTAATAAACCATCCATTCGTCCAGATCCTTTTGTAATTCCTCTAACGAGCCATAGAGCCTCTTACGGAACGTAACCTGATAAAACTCCTGCAATATTGTTTTGTGGAAACGTTCACAGATACCATTTGTCTGCGGTGACATCGCTTTCGTTTTTGTATGATCGATATCATTTATTGCTAGATAAAGCTGGTAATCATGATGTTCAACCTTGCCACAATACTCAGTGCCTCGGTCTGTGAGAATGCGTAACATTGGTAGCTCGTGCTGCTCGAAGTAAGGCAAAACCTTGTCGTTGAGTATGTCAGCAGCAGTGATTGGCGTTTTCGTTGTGTAGAGCTTGGCAAATGCAACCTTGCTGTAAGTATCAACGAACGTCTGCTGGTAGATACGGCCAACACCTTTTAGATTACCCACATAAAACGTGTCCTGTGAGCCTAGGTAGCCCGGATGAGCCGTTTCTATCTCGCCACAAGCTTCATCATCGTTCTTTTTCTTCTCAAGTGCAGCAACTTGAGCAT
>NZ_QUOT01000007.1 GCF_003390375.1 Thalassotalea euphylliae
CTTGGCCGTGCGCGGGGTATTCAATGGCATAATCCATTACTGCTTTTTCGGTTTTTTCATCAACACGATTTTTTATATTTGGTTTTCGGCGGGACTTATCAATAAGCGCATCAATGCCGCCATCTTCAGCCAGCTCTTGATAACGATAAAATGTATCTCGTGATACGCCCATCACTTTGCAAGCTCTGGATACATTACCAAGTTCTTCAGCTAGGTTGAGCAAACCTGCTTTGTGTTTAATGATTGGATTGTTAGTATGAAGCATGAGAGTTACCTCTTTGTTTGTTTTGATTAAAGATTCAGCACCTT
>NZ_QUOT01000008.1 GCF_003390375.1 Thalassotalea euphylliae
AAAACGGGTAACTCTCTACTTTTCAAGAAGATGTGTCAGATCTTGTCTGAACTAATTCAGATAGTGTTTCCAACTACTCTATTTGGATCTCATCCCTAATACACTTAAAGCGCTTTTATAGCCTTCCAGAGCTAAGCTTTGAAGATATTAATGCAGAATTATTAAATGACTTTAAACAATATCTACAAACATCTGCAAAAACTAAATCTGAATCGACCAGACTACCCTAGACGTTTTCTTGATTCATAAAATAGGTTTTATCATAGTCAG